>JAISVV010000053.1 GCA_031271365.1 Elusimicrobiota bacterium
TATTTTATAAACGCTGAAGAAGATAGAAAACATACCTATCATCGTAAGCAGCATAATAAGCAAAGAGTTGTCGCGCGCGCGCTTGTAGGTCTCGGGCATCATGGGCGGCGTCTGGGACATAAAATCCTTATAGATATTTTGCGACAACACCGAAATGCCGATAACCGATTTTCTAAACTTCTCCCGCCACACCGAGGGAGACGCTACAAAAGACTCCGCCACGCTGTCCATTTCGGAGTTTATAAGCTCCAGGGTGGCCATTATCGTGCGGCCGCGGCCGTCCATGCTGTCACGCATATTGTATTTAATGACCACGGGGTTAGTATTAAGGCGGTCAAGCTCTAAAAGATAATTTGTGCGGATATTGCCAAAAAGCTCCATCGTTTCCTGCTGGGTATAGGTGGTGCCGGTGTTGATGTTTTCGGCCAGGGTTAAAAAATCCCACACGCGCCATATCGCGCGGCGCCACATTTCGGCTTCGCTAAGGTACTCCGGCCGGCCGGCGGCGGAGCCCGGCAGCTCCCAAACCATGTGCGACTGCATTGCCGGCAGTGTTCCCTCAAGCCATTTAGGCGGGGTTATCGGGGCGACTTCGCGGCCCTTGCCGCACACGGCGGGCTTAAAGGCCTTGTCGTCAAAGCGTTTAGTAGGGTCCAGAAAGGTGTAGACGGCGTAAAGTTTCTCTTTCGCGCAGCCGACGTAGTTTGCCTGGTTTTCCGTAAATACGCCCTTTGCCTGCTGCGCTACGGCCAGCGGCATTAAGGCAAAGACGCACAAAGCTACTGCGATTATAAGTTTTTTAGCGCTGCTCATTCTATACCCCGTTTAAACCATGGGCTCCTTTATTTCCTGCACGTCTCTTTTATCAAAGGTTTCCTGCGGCACGTCAATGCCTTTGGCTTTAAATTCTTTAAAGAAACTGGGCATATTGCCGGTGGCGTTAAAGATACCCTCCACCTTACCCTCTTTATTAACGCCCGTCTGCACGTAGCGGAACAAATCCGTACTCTGTATGGCGCCTTCTTTTTGGCCGTGGGTTTCGGTAACGTAAGTAACCTTCCTGCTGCCGTCGGAAAACCTGGAAAGCTGCACAATAAGGTTAACGGCGGAAGATATCATCTCCCTTATAGCCCAAATAGGCAAATCCGCGCTGCCCATCATACACATGGCTTCCAGGCGGGTTAAGCCGTCGCGCGGCGTATTGGCGTGGATAGTAGCCAGCGACCCTTCGTGGCCGGTGTTCATGGCTTGCAACATGTCCAGGGCTTCCGCGCCGCGGCACTCGCCGACTACGATGCGGTCTGGCCTCATGCGCAGGCAGTTTTTAACAAGGTCTTTAATAGTTATTTCGCCCTTGCCTTCTACGTTTGGCGGGCGGCTTTCCAAAGATACCCAATGCTCCTGCTGCAGCCTAAGCTCCGCGGTATCTTCCACGGTTACTATGCGCTCTTCCTGCGGTATATAGCTGGATAAAGCGTTTAAGAAAGTTGTTTTACCGGTGCCCGTGCCGCCGCAAATAATAATATTTTTGCGCAATTTAACGCAGCACTCCAAAAAGTACATCGTAGGGCGGTCAATGGTGCCGAATCTGTAATAATCTTCCGGGCCGAAAGGTTTTTGGGAAAAACGCCTTATCGTCAATGACGGGCCGGAAACCGCCAGCGGCGCAATAATAGCGTTTACGCGCGAGCCGTCTTTAAGCCTCGCGTCCACCAGCGGCACGGATTCGTCTATACGCCTGCCTAAAGGCGCCACAATCCTTTTGATAACCTGCACCACTTGGTCGTTATTTCTAAATTTATAGCGGGTCAGCGTAAGTTTACCTTTTTGCTCGATAAAAATTTTATCGTAAGCGTTAACCATAATTTCGGTTACGCTGGCGTCGCGCATAAGGGCTTCTAATGGGCCCAGGCCTAAAATCTCGTCTAAAAGTTCGTTGATAAAGCGTATTTTTTGGTCGCGGGAAAGCTGCACATTTGCTTTTTTGCGCAAAACTTCGTCAATAATTACGGAGACGCGTTTGCGCGTCTGCTCGTTTTGCGTGCCTTCTTCGCTGATGACGATACGCTCCACTTCCAGCGTTTTCATAACGTCTTTGTGCACCTGCTGTTTTAAATCGTCCCAGTAGGAAAGCTCTCCGTCGCCGCCAAAATGGCCGGCCCCGCCGCCCTGGCCGCCGGCGGCCGGCGCGGTTGCCTCCCATATGCCTTTTGCGGAGGCAACAAAATCGCTGTCGGGCACTACCGTTGTCCAGTTTTTATCCGCCGCGGGCGTTGACTCTATAACGCGCAGTATCGGCTTTAAGCCCTCCTGCACCCACAGAGAGCTGCGGTTAACTATAATCTCTATCTCTCTTTTATTAGAGCTTTCGTAGATGCTCTCCTCCCACGTAAGATATACCACCGGCTCGCGGCCCAGCTTGATAAAAAAGTTATTTACTTCTTCGTGGTCTATGGCGCCGGGCAGGTTGTACTGGTTGCAGATAATGTCAAGCCTGTCTACTGGGAAGTGCATCTCCTTAAAATCGGTAAAAGCCGATACCGCCGTGTTTAAATGCGCGCGCGTGCAATTGGTAACCCAAAATATTTTATCGGCCACGTCAAAAGCGAAAGATTCCATCGGAAAACTTGAATCAACGTCTAAAAATATATCAAAAGTCTGCTGCAGGCGCGACAAGATGGGCAGTAAAACTTTTGGGGATATTAAAGAAACTTCCTGCCGCGTGGAGCCTAAAGGCAAAACGCCCACCACGCCGCCGCCCACCTGCACCATAGAAACTTTACCGCGCAGCAAGCCGCCTGCAATAGCAATAGCGCCCGAGCCTAATGCCCGCACCAAATCGGCCACCGCGACGGGTTTTTTAATGCCTAAATAAAAGCCGTGTTCCTGGCGGGCAAGCGGGTCTAAGGGCACAATTAAAACCGGGCGTTTTTGCATTTCGGCCCAGGCGATAGCAAGGTTTAAAACCAAAGTGGTTTTACCCACGCCTTCCTCGGGGCCGGTAAAAGCAATAACGCGCGGCGTGCCTATAGTTGCCTGTGATTCTTCGGCCATATTGGTTACTCCACTATTTCTACGGTAATAAAGAGGAATAAAGAACGCTGCTCTTCCACCACGCCCTTAGTCCTGAAAAGTAAGCCTATCAAAGGTATGCGCCCAAATAAAGGCACTCTGTCTTCGGCCACGCTGCGCGAGCTGCTTTTAAGCCCGCCGATAACCAAAGTTTCGCCGCTGTTTAGCTCCACCTCCGAGCGCAGGAACCTCTTTGTAATAGCCGGCACTTCCGAGCCGTTTACAACTATCGGTTTAGAATAATCCGCGTTGGAAAGCTCCAGCTCCAGCTGCACTATGATAATTTTATCGCGCTCCGGGATAATTGTGGGCAAAACGTCCAGGCGCACGCCGTAATCTTTAAACTCCACGCCTACGTTGCGGTCGCTTACCACGGGATAAGGCACCGAGCCGCCGGCCGAAAAATTTGCGCTGGTATTGCTTCTTGCTATAACTTTTGGGTTAGATAAAATTTGCGCCTTACCCTCGGTTTCCATAAGTCTCAGGCGTGTGCTTAGAAGCGATTTCCTTTCAAACTCGCCTATGGAAAAGATACCCGGTATCTCAGACTCGCTAAAATCCAAAAGCTGGTTCCAGGCAAAGCCTTTAGAGGTGGTCAAAGAGCCGCTGATTTCCACTATATCGGCGCTCACGGCTATTAAATCCGTTTTTTTGGCAGCCTGCGCAGACAGCGCTAAAACGGCCGGCGCAACCAATGTTATCATTAAGGCCTTAAAGAGAGCTTTTTTGTTTTTCATTATAATTTCCTGTGAGATAATTTAAGAAATCCTCTAACTAAATAGTTTGGAGAAGCTGGAAATCTCTATCGGGTGCATATTACCGTCGCCGGTAGAACGCACTATCAAGGTAACTTCGCCTTCTTCTCTGGCAAGGGCCAAATACTGCGCCTCAACGGGGCTTAAGGCCAAACTTAACGCCGAGCTGTCCGAGAACGCGGCCGCGTTTGCCGCCTGTTCCTGGCTGCCCGCGCGGGTTGCCGCGTCCATGCCCTGCCCTAAATTACTGCCGACGCCAAGCACTTCTATGTCCTGCAAAATAGTGGCGGTCATCTTTTCTTTAGAGCCGCTTTTTAACAAGGCGTCAAAGGTTAAAAGCACGTCAACCTTATCGCCCGGTTTAATCAGGTTTGAAACGCCGTTGTCGACGCTTAAAATAAACGCCCTGTAATTGGGCCGCACTTTAAGGCTTATGCCCGCCTCCGCGCTGAGGCTTTGCAAAGCCGGCTTTACTATTTGATTGCCGCGCGCTATAAAAATTTTGGTTACAAGGTTTTCTACCTGGGATAAATCCGTGCCCTCGTAAGCGTCTTTTTGCACAAAAGCGGCGGGTATTTCGGCCGTTTTAAGGTGGGTTTTGGTAAGCACCCTGCCTTCGGGGACATCATTGGCGGCCACTACCACCGTCTTCATCGTTTGGGTGGAGTTTATTTTATTCTGCGCCAAAGATAAAACCAAATAGTATATCACCGCAGCTAAAATAGCGATTAAAAAAGGTATTAACACGTTTTTCTTGTTCATCTTAAAGCTCCTTTAATATTACCTGTAAAACTTTATGCTGCTTTTTATTGTGTTTCAAAATTGTTTTAGCCGCCGTTACCCTCTTTACTCCCCCTCTCCCCTTGCGGGAGAGGGTTGGGGTGAGGGGTAAAGCCTTTCACTCACCGCACGGCACAATTGATGCCGGATTGCCGCGGCCGCTTGTACGGCCTCGCAATGACGTCTGTCTTGACGACGCCAGGCGTCAATTAAGCAGCGGGCGTTCCACCGGCATACGCACGGTGGCTCTTATCCTTTTTATGCCAAGCCTTTTGGGCTCGTCGGCAAAAATAAAACTTGTCAGCGGGTAAACTAAATCCACCCGGTACACCAAAGTTACCACTAAATCTTCGTTAACATGCCGGCGGACCTGCGGGTCCACCCCGGTTCTTTGCAGCACGGCCGCAAACTGCATTTGCTGCGCGCGCCGCAGCCCCATTATCCGGTTTAAGGCTTCTTTCATCTTACCCTGCACGCGGCTGTTATCCGTCGCGCCGGAGGCCTTCCTTACGCCTACCAAAGAGCCAACCCTTGCAAGCTCGTAAGAAACGTGATGGGCAAGTATCGTGTGATACGCCAAATTGCCCAGCTCCAATATGACAAAAATTATCATCATGAAGACAGGCAAAATAAGCATAAGCTCTATAACGGTCTGCCCATCGCGTCTCTTAATCATTTTGCAAAACTATATGCCGCCGGCTTGGCCGAGTATCTTTTCCTTGATATTGTCAAACAACTCGGGCATAAAGGTTTTAATCAAACCGCCCACAATACCCACCACCACCACGATAATGCCAAGCATGAACAAATACTCAATGGTATTTTGGCCTTTTTTATTTTTTACCGCTGCAACCGCTCTGTTAAAAGCTAAGTGCATTTTAGCAATAATCATACAACCTCCGTATACAGAGCGCGTTTAACGCCCTTTTATTTTAATTCATAAACAGAGAGTATTATCCTGGCCCCCTGTTCAAATTGTTTAGGCACTATCCAGCTGTAATATTTATAAAAGAGCACAAAAGCCACAAACAAAGCCGCCGTGGTCATCACATACTCTACGGAGGTTTGCCCCCTTTTATTTTTTAACAGCTTCATATTCACGGCACTCTCCTGCGGCCCGTCTTCGCTGCGACGCGGCTAACGCCCGCGGCGTTAGAACTCCAGCCTTACCGCTATTTGATGCGCCGTACCCAAAGCGCCGGAGGGCATCATAGCATAATCCAAACCAAGCCCGTAGCCCAAAACTTCGCTGCTGTAAAAACCAAAGCCTAAGGTAACTTTAGAGGTATTCTCCAGCCCTATTCTTTCCGGGATAGAGCCTTCCTCCGCGGCGCCGGTGCTTTCGCGGTTATAATAGCCAAGGCGGATATCAAAGGTAGCCACCTGCACAATATCTTCCGGTATATGTAAGGCCAGGCCTATGCCGTATCTCATTTTATCGTCGGCATAATCCACCAGTTCGCCGCCGATGCTGAAGTATTTTGTATTAAACGCCGCGCCGCCCCTTACGGCGGTGGGCACCTCTGCGCTGTCGCCCAGGTTTTGGCCCATAAGGCCAAACATAATTTTATCGTTAAACAAACGCAGGCGCGCGCCCAAATCAAAAGCGGCGTTGATATGCCGGGTGCCGGCGTTATTTTCGTTGATATATTTTGCCGTCGCGCCCAAATCCAAAGCGGTAAAAAACGTGCGCGCCAAAGAAACGGACGCCACCAAATCCTTCATAATATCGCCGGAGTAATCCTGCGGTATGCCCATTTCGTTGCGGTTATCAAGGCTGCCAAGGCGCAAGTACCGCGCCGTCACGCCCAGCACGGTGCGGCCCATGGGCTGTATATAGGCCACGGCGCTGTCGCCCACGCCTTCAAACCATTTCATATGCGAAACCTGCACCTGCCTCGTAGTCGCCGCGGCGGCGCCGGCCGGGTTCCAAAACAAAGCCTGCGCGCCCGAGCCCGATGCGGTAAAAGCATTGCCCAAAGCCTGCGCCGCCGGCGCGCCGGTGCCCAGTTTTAAAAACGCGCTTGCGCTGGTGCCGGCCCAAGGGTCCGGCGCGGCCCAGGCCGCCGCCGCGCAGAGAAGTAAAACCTGAAACACAACCGATAATTTAAAGTTAATATTTTTCATATAGTTTTTATTCTCCGCGCGCCTAAGGTATAAGTATCTTTATAACTTTTTGCGATATCTTGGCGTTGCCGCGCGTGGGGTTAAGCTCCATGATAGCGTAGTATAAGCCGCGCGCCACCTGTTTGCCGTGGCTGTTGGTTTTATCCCATTCGCAGCGCAGGGCAAAGTTTCTGCCGCCGACTATAGTGCCCGTCTGCACGACGGAGCTAACCATATTCCAATCCGGCTGCAGGCCGCCTTGCGAGTTAATCTGCTCCAAAGAGGCGCTGACGCCGCGCGCGTTAATGCACTGATAGCCGCCGTCTCTAATCAGGTCGCCGGCGATATTGTAAATCTTTATGCTTACCAAGCCCGGCGCGGGCACTTTGGTAATTTCAAACTGGCCCTTGCTTTGGCGCAGCGGGTTGGGGAAGAACATGGTAACCTTATTATCCTTCCAGTCCAAATCGGCAAAGAAGCTGTCGCCGTTAGACACGTTTATCACGCCAAGGTTAATAAACTTATCCCAGTCGGCCACGAGGTCTTGTATAGAGCTTCCCGACTGCGTCCTTACGGCGCCGGTTATGCTGTCCATGTCGTAAGAATCCGTAACCGTCACATACCTGAAGGGATAAAACCCGTCGGGCACGCGCTGGCCGGCGTAGTCGGTGCCGTCCCACAGCTCTTCTATAGCCACAAGGTGCGGGCTGGCAACCACTATAGACTTAACCAACACGCGCTCGATATTGGTTTCGTCCACGTAGGGGGTGGTGGGGTTGGCAGGGTCTATAAGCGTGCCGGAGTTTATATCTGCAATCTTTGTGCCGGGTTTAAATATTTGTATGGCAACCTTCATAGGCACAGACACCTGATAAGCAAACTTACCCGCACCCTCGCTTTGATTGCTTACGTCCCAGATATATCTGTCAAATAACTGGAAGTTATTTACGTTTAATATCTCGGACTTAATCGTCGCGGACTCTTCAGACTCCGCAATGTTGTTCGGGTAAGGCTCGGCCTTAAAGCGTACTTCGTAGCCGCCGGTTTTAACGTATTCGCCGGTTTCGTCCTTGCCGTCCCAGTAAACTTTGTTTAGCACCATGCCGTCGTAAATAGTCGAATTGTCCGGGGCGTTAGGCCTTGTGCGCGTAAGCGTGCGGCACACCGTGCCCGCCGGCGCTTCCGTACCCGGGGGCAAGGCGGGGTCTATACACATATCCTCATCGTTGGAGCGTATCTCTATAGTAACCTTGGCCGTGCGCGTTGTCATAAACTGCATTTCGTAGGGCGGTATCATCACCGTCTCGGACGAATAAAATAACGTCGGCCTGCTGGGGTTTATCAGGATATGGGTAAAGTAAACCAGCCCTCTGGATACCGTTATATGCCCCGTAACTTTATCCGACGCGTAAGTATCATTAATCACAAACTCGTCATTGTTGGGGTCAATATGATACTCGGAGTCCGTCAACGCGTTATGCGGTACGGGGGTGCCGTTTGAGTCCACCGTGTAATATCTTGCCGTCGGCACGGACGCTTTAGCCTTTATTATATAAGGGTAAAAACCGTCGGTCTTAACCTCCTGCGAGGCGGTGTTGCCCTCGTCGTACAAAAGGCCGTCCCAAAACTCTGTTACCGTGACGCCCTCGCCAAGGCGCGCGCCGCTGTAGGTTTTAATAGGCGCTATATTGACCTGGTCGGAGCCCATCCGGTGTATACAAGTGTCCGATGTTGCGTTAGGAGGGCACACCTCGGGCGGCCACTGGTCTGCCCGCGCCGGCGTGGGGATAATAATGTCCTTGTCATAAATCTCTAAATCCACGTCCATGCCTTTAGACAGCACGTAACTTATCTGCGCCTGAGAGGTGGCGTCGCCTATAATAGGCGTGGTTACAACGTCTACAACCCTAAATAAATCCACCGGGAACTCCACCGTGCTAATAACCACTTTTTCCGGGAAGATAGAATCCTTCGCCGCAACCTCCAGCATATAGGTGCCCTGGGTTACGTAGCGGCCGTTGTCGTCCTTGCCGTCCCAAGTTTCCACGTTCATCTGATTGGCTACTTTTGCCTGATTGTTTATCAAAGTGCGCACCAAAAACGGCCCACTGTCGGTAATCGCCTGGCCGGAGGCAGGTCTGCCGCCCTGCGTCGTTAAAATCCTTGCCGACACAATGGAATCGCGCGACAGGGAAAAGCGCATAATAAACGGGTCCAGCCCAAAGGCGGTAGGGCTGCTGCCCACGGAGGAATACCCAACCGGCTGTATCAAAATCTCGGGCGTGCCGCGGTTAATGGGCAAAAAACCCGTTTCTATAGCGCGCGTTTTAACGCCGTTCCATGTGCGGCCGTTGATGGTGGGCCTGTCGACATCATTAATATAGGTGCCGTCGACTTTAAGGTACGGTATCTCGGCCCAAATGGCGTAAACATAATCGCCGTCAGGCAAAGCCGCGCCCACGTTGTAGCCGTAAGGCGTACAGCCTGCCTCGTACCAGCAGCGGCCGTCCCATTTTGTATTAACGCTTACGCGGTGGGCCTTTTGCTCGTCAAAAACAGCCAAAGGCGTGGCGGTAGCCCTCAAGTTGGTAGAAATATCGCCGTTTCTGTAATCGGGGTTAAACGCTATGGTAAGAAAATCGTCACCACTATGAGCTCCCGACGAGCTCACAAACGTAGTACCTGGCGGATATATCCGCACATGTACTGTGGCAGCCTCTGTAATCATATAAGAAAGCATGGCATACGCGGTGGAGGTTTTAGCCAAACCGGTTACCGTCATGTCGGTAATTCTTAAAGGGTCTAAAGATAACTGGCGCGTAACCGCGCGGGAAAGATCGAAAGCAACGCCAACTCCTGTCCATTCGTCATTGCTCTTTGCTTGTATGGAAACTACATAATTACCCAAAGGCAGCAATCTGCCATTATCGTCGCGGCCGTCCCAGGCTTCTACTTCCGTAGTTACAATATCACGCTCTCCGGGGCCGCCGGGGGTGCCCTCGCCAAGGCGCGGCTGGTCCTCAATGATAGTTTTAAGGACTTTTGGGGTGTCGGTGGAAGAGGTGTCATATTCATCCCTTACGAGGATAGAGGTCAGCGCATCTTTGCTTAACCTGTAAGAAATTAAATACGGCGCCGCGGATACTTTTGTTTTAGCGCCCACCAAAGTGCTGCTGCTGCGCACGGAATGCACATTGGTAACGTCAACCTGTATGGGTATTTGCTGATTGCCGGGGTAGGCAATCATATGGGTTAAATCAATATCGGGCGTGCTT
>JAISVV010000054.1 GCA_031271365.1 Elusimicrobiota bacterium
GAGGCCGCGCCTTTACCTTCCAAACTTTCAAAATTAACGTAAGCGCGCGCGGCGGGCAAAGCGCGCTCCAGCGGGTCTTGCACGATAACGGGCACTAAATCAAATTTTTTGGAGGTAAGTTTATACGCGCGCTCGTAGCCTTTGTCCTGAAAATCGGACAACAGCAAAAGTATGCCTTTGCGTTTTATAAGCCTGTTTAAAGCGTCCAGCGCGTGGGCGATATTTGTGCCTTTGCCCTTGGGCTCAAAGGCCAAAAGCTCACGGATGATGCGCAGTACGTGGCGGCGGCCTTTTTTGGGCGGGATATATAATTCCACCGCGTCGGAGAAAAGTAAAAGCCCCACCTTATCGTTATTTTTTATCGCCGAAAACGCAAAAACCGCGCCCAGTTCGGCCACAACCTCGCTTTTAAAAAGCCCGCGCGAGCCGAAATACTGCGAGGCCGAAACATCGCAAGCTATTATGACGCTAAGCTCGCGCTCTTCGTTAAATTTTTTGATATAAGTGTCGCCCAGGCGGGCGGAAACGTTCCAGTCTATAGAGCGCACGTCGTCGCCGACTATATATTTGCGCACCTCGCTGAATTCTATGCCCTGGCCTTTAAATACGCTGAGATACTCGCCGGCAAAAGTTTCGGTTACAAGTTTGCCGGTTTCTATCTCTATGCGGCGCACGCGCTTTAGGATTTCGCTGGCTTGCATTACGGCACTTCTACCCCGTCAAAGATTTGCTTAATAATGTCTTCGGCGGCAATATTTTCGGCCTCGGCCTCGTAGGTTAAAATTATGCGGTGGCGCAAAACGTCGGGGCCCAGCTCTTTGATATCTTCGGGCGTAACGTAGCCGCGCCCGCACAAAAAGGCGTAGGCTTTGGCCGCCTGCGTTAAATAAATAGAAGCGCGCGGGCTTGCGCCGTATAAAATATATGGCGCGACAGCGGGCAGTTTTGCCTCTTTGGGATAACGGGTGGCAAAAACTAAATCTATGATATAGTTTTTAACTTTTTCGTCGATATAGACGCTGTCGGCGGCTTCGCGCGCTTTTAAAATCATCTCCGTGTTAACGCGCGGGGTTATTGCGGGTTTGTGGCCGGTGGCCATGCGCTCTAAAATAAGTTTTTCCTCTTCCTTGGAGGGGTAGCCAACTTTCAGCTTTAGCATAAAGCGGTCAACCTGCGCCTCCGGCAGGGGGTAGGTGCCCTCCTGCTCGACGGGGTTCTGCGTAGCAAGCGCCATAAAAGGCGCCGGCAGCGGGTAGGTTTGCTCGCCGATGGTTACCTGGCGCTCCTGCATGGCTTCTAAAAGCGCGCTTTGCACCTTTGCCGGCGAGCGGTTAATCTCGTCGGCCAGCAGAAGGTTGGCAAAAACGGGGCCCTGCTTGGGGGCAAAAGTGCCCTCTGTGGGGTTAAAGATAAGCGTGCCGGTGATATCCGCCGGCAGCAAATCGGGCGTAAACTGCACGCGCTTAAAGCTGGCCTGCACGGCTTCGGCCAGCGTTTTTACGGCCAGCGTTTTGGCCAGGCCGGGCACGCCTTCTATAAGGATATGCCCGTCGGCAATAAGGGCTACGAGCATTTTATCAATAAGGTCCTGCTGGCCCACTATTACTTTTGCAATCTCGCGCCGTAAATCCTGCAAAAACAGGCTTTCTTCCTGTATTTTTTTATTGATTTCGGTTATATTCATTATACCCCCGGCTCCGCAGGCGCGCCCGGCTCGGCTACGTACCAGGCTTCCTTCTGGAACTCTAAATCTATCGCCTGCGCCTCGGCGCGTACGGCGGCGTTTTGGTCCTGCAGCGCGGCGCGTATTACGGGCAGCGCCTCGGCCGTTTTAAAATCGCCTATCAGGCGCAGCAGCGCGCGGCGGGCAAAGGTGTTTCTGTTATAAAATTTTATAAGGATATCCAAGGTTTCCTTGTCTTTATATTTGCCAAGCAGGGTTAGTATTAAATTACGCTCCTGCGGCATGGTAAAGACGCGCAGATACCTGTCTATAAGGCGCGGGCCGTCGTCCAGGCCGGCGGCGTAGACAAGCTCCGCCAAACCAAAGCAGGCGGCGGCATCGTATGAGATAAAGACAGATTCTTCCAATCTGTTTAAATGGCCAAGGATAAGGCCTTCGCGCCCGGCCCTTTCCGGCATACGCAAAGGCAGCGGCGCAGCTTTAGGCACTAATAATTGCGAACCGGTGATGCCTTGCACAATCTCGCCGGAAGTTTGGGCGCCGGTGAGTTGTTTTAACACGTTTAAAAAGCCGTTTGTGTAAAGATAATAGCCGCCGCCTAAAAGCAGCAGGATAAGGATTAGTTGTTTCATGGGATAGGGCCTCCTTGGGTAACTTTTGCGCTCCGCGCGGACGCGTTTATTACATATTATAGAATTTTGGGGGTTGTGTCTATATTTGGCGCTTACGCCTTTATCTTTTACCCTGCCCGGGCAAAGGGGGGCAGGCCGCCCGCTTGCGGCGGCGTTATTCCCCAGCCGCCGCTACAAAGGCCGGCGGGGGCGTTTAAGGGGGTATAATAAAATACCCCCCGTTCTTGACGGGGGGGTATTTTATATTTTACGGATTATCTAAGTTCGGTACAACCGCCGTCTTTTGCCCAGTATCCCTCGGCCCTGCAGCTTTCTTGCTGCGTACCGCACGTTTCGCAAAACTTGTACCTAGTATTGGCAACGCCGGAAACATTGTTTGCCGTTCTATTGCAGGATTCGCAACAACCATCAGGGCACTTAACCTGACCGGCGGGGCAAGGGTTACAATTGGGATGGTCCTTCATGTCACTATCACTGCACTTTCTGCAGCAATCTCTAAAATGAGAACCATAGCCGCCTCCCGCAAAACCACCACCACCTATAA
>JAISVV010000075.1 GCA_031271365.1 Elusimicrobiota bacterium
TATAATAATATGAAAAGATTAACAGCCATTTTTACCGCCTTTGCCATTTGCGCCGCCGCGCACGCGCAGGAAGGGCCAAAAATATTATCCTTGGAAGACTGCATAGAAATTACTTTAAAAAATAACCCGGCTATTTCCTCCTCCTACGCCAGTACGGAGGCGCAGCGCAACCGCCTGTGGCAAACGCGCGCGGGCTGGCTGCCGCAGATTAACGCCAATGCCGGCTACAGCCGCTCCGACAGCGAAAGCGAGCTTATAGCAGATTGGATAGGCGTAAACGACAGCTACAGCTCTTCTATATCCGCCTCGCAGTTATTATTTGATTTTGGCAAAACCGGCCTTGGGGCGGATATTCAAAAAAACTCTTACTACGCCGCCCAGCAGGATACGCTTAACACGGTTAACACTATTATCTACCAGCTTAAACAGGCTTACTACGGCGTTTTAGCCGCCGTGGAGCAGCGCGACGTTTATAAAGAATCCGTGGAACAATACCGGGAGCAATTAAAACGCGCCCAGGCTTTTTTTGACGTCGGCACCCGCCCTAAAATCGACGTAACCACGGCGCAGGTTAACCTAAATACGGCGCAGTTAAATTTAATCTCGGCCGCAAACGCTTTAAACGTTTCCGTGCACAGGCTTATGAATATAATGGGCGTTTATATGCAAAGGCCAAACTTCCGCCTGCATAAAGAAAGCGAGGTTACCGAAGAATACGCTATTACCTTTGAAGACGCCCTGGCCTACGCCTTAGAAAACCGCCCGGATTTAGCCGGCACCCGCCTGCGGCTTGATACCGCGCGCCAAAACGTTAAACTTGCCGCCGCCGGCTTCGCGCCGGAGTTTAGCGCCAGCGGCTCCTACGGCTGGAGCGGGGGCGGCTTTCCGCTAAACGACCGCTGGAGCGTCGGCGCGGGAGTATCGCTGCCAATATTCAGCGGGTTTAGAAAAGGTAATAAAATCAAAGAAACCAAAAACAGCGTTAACGCCGCCTATTATAATTTAACAGAAGCGCAGCAAAACGTGCTCCTAGACGTGCGCACCGCCTATTTTAACCTGCAGGAAGCGCGCGAGCGCATCCCCGTGGCCGACGTTTCAAGGCAGGCCGCGCAGGAAAACTATAACCTCGCCGTAGGCCGCTACACCGTCGGCGTGGGCAATTATATAGAAGTTAAAGACGCCGAGGTTTCCTTAAGCAATGCGCGCCTGCAGTACATAAGCGCGGTGTTTGATTACAATTTAGCCGTAGCAGACCTTAAAAGATCAATGGGGACAAAATAATGCAAACAATCAAAAAGTACAAAAAATTTATCATTATAGCCGCGGCGGTTTTGGTTATAATTTTTGCGCTGTTTAAAATTTTTGCCCGCAAAGACGGCGCCATGTACCGCACGGAAAACCCTAAAAAAGCCCTTATAGTGGAAAAGGTGGAGGCCGCGGGCACCATTAACCCTGTTACGCAAACCAGCGTGGGCACCCAGGTTTCCGGCCAGGTGACGGAGATTTTTGTAGATTACAATTCCAACGTAAAAGCCGGCGATTTGCTGGCGGTTATAGACCCTTCCACCTACGAATCCAACGTCCTGCAGCAAGAGGCTAATTTAAGCCGCGTGCAAAGCGTTTTTAACAACTCCAAACGCAATTACGAGCGCTACCAAGCGCTTTACAAAGACTCGCTTGTAGCCCGCAGCGAACTTGATAACGCCGAAATGGAATACCTTAGCGCCTTAGCCCAGGTAACCCAGGCCAACGCCACGCTGGATAAAGCCAAAATAGATTTGGGCTATACCAAAATAATTTCGCCGGTAAACGGCACGGTTATCTCTAAGGAAGTGGAGCTGGGCCAAACCGTGGCCGCCAGCTTTCAAACGCCGACGCTGTTTTTAGTGGCCGAAGACTTAACCAAAATGCAGATAGAGGTTAATATATCGGAGGCCGATATCAGCAAAATCCGCGAGGGCCAGGAAGTGGAGTTTTATGTAGACGCCTACGTGGACATTATTTTTAACGGCGTTGTAAGCCAGGTGCGCAACTCCCCCACCACGATATCAAACGTCGTTACCTATACGGTGGTAGTTTCCGTGGAGAATGAAGAACTTAAACTTAAACCCGGCATGACGGCAAACGTATCCATTATAACCCGGCGCAAAGAAAATGTTTTAAGCGTTGCCAACCAGGCTTTACGCTTTGTGCCGCCGCAAGGCTCGCAGATTAAAGGCGAGGAGCAAGCCACCGGCGCCCGGCGCGTTTACAAAGGCCAGGGCGTGTGGATAGAAACCAAAGAAGGCCTTGAGCGCATAGACGTGCAAACCGGTATCACCGACGGCCTGCGCACGGAAATTACCGACAACAGCCTTGTAGAAAATTTAGAAATTATCCTGGCCGTGGAAACCCCGGAAGCCGCCGCGGCGCGCCGCATGAGGATACCGAGGTTTTAATGCCGCTCATTAAAGTAGAAAATATTTGGAAGGTATACCAAATGGGCGATATGCCCTTAGAAGTGCTGCGCGACGTCAGCCTGCAAATAGACCACGGCGAGTTTGTGGCTATTATGGGGCCCTCGGGCAGCGGCAAAAGCACGTTTATGAATATTTTAGGCTGCCTTGATAAGCCGACGCGCGGCAAATACATTTTAGACGGCAAGGATATTACGGATTCTTCTTTGGGCCAGCTGGCCGATATACGCTCGCGCAAGATAGGGTTTGTGTTTCAGGGCTTTAACCTGCTTTCGCGCACCTCCGCAATTGAAAATGTGGAGCTGCCCATGGTGTACGCCCACGTGCCCGGCAAAGAGCGCAAAGAAAAGGCTGTAAAAGCCTTAGAGGCCGTAGGTTTGGGTGAGCGCACCCACCATATGCCAAACCAGCTTTCCGGAGGGCAGCAGCAGCGCGT
>JAISVV010000078.1 GCA_031271365.1 Elusimicrobiota bacterium
CTTTGCCAAAGAAAACCAATGCCATAACAAATAAATAAACCTTTGCCGCGCGCACAAAAATCAATTTAGAGGTTTCGTTTTGCATTTGCCCGGCCTGCTGTATCTGCGCGTCTTTAACGCGGCTTGCAAAGAAAGCAAAAGCCGCCGCGCCGGGCAGTATATACATCCACAAAACGTCAAAAAGATACAAAAACCCCGCATTATGCGGCGCGCCGGAAAGTTTATTTACAACTATCGTTGAAAGCGGCTCGCCCAGCGGGGTTAAAATAGCGCCCATGCCTATGCCGAAGCAGCCCATAACGATAACGCGCAGCGTATCGCGCCTTGATAAGCGCAAAGTTAAAGCGATTTCGCACAGCACCAAAGCCGCGATAATAGCGGTTATCACGGAAGATAAAAGCGATAGTAAAAACACAGCCAAAAAGATAGTGGCTTTAAGGCCGGCCTTCTTTTCTATATGGCTTACAAAGGCGTTGATTTGGTTTTTAAACCGCCTAAAGAGCAGGCCCGTTATTAAAACGGCCAGCGTAATGGCCAGCGGCTCTTTAACTGCGTCTATAACCAGGTGAGCGCTCCAGGCGCCGGTAATGGTAACGGCCAAAAGGCCAAGGGTAAAAAGGAAGATTTCCAATTCTTTTTCCACGGCGTGTATCAAAAAAGGCATAGATAAGGCGGCCAAAATAATCAGCGTAAGCGCGGCAATAACCGGTATGGACATATAACCTCTCTGTGTAAAATATTAAGCAAATTATACCATTTAAAAAAGGCCCGCTAAAAGCGGGCCTTGCGGTTGTAAAGATTACATTTTCCAGTCTTTAAAATTTACCACAAGCGTTTCTTTTTTACGGCTCAGGCCTATCTCGCCCACATTGGCTTTGGCTATAACTTCGTCCCAGGAGCCCTGGGCTTTTAAAATAAGCTCGGCCACTTCTCTGTAGCAGCCTTGCCCGGCGGGCGTGTGCAGCATAAGGTGGGCATATTTTTTAATTTCGTCCCGCGCGGCGCCGGGGCAGCAGGCAAGGCCGACGCGCATCATTACGGGCAGGTCTATAAGGTCGTCGCCGATAAAGGCCACCTGGTCTTCCCGCACGCCGGCTTTTATCAAAATATCTTCCAAAGGCTGCAGTTTAGAGAGGAAGTTATAATAAAGATAATCCATACCCAAGGCTTTGGCGCGGTACTCCGTAGAGGGCGCGTTGCCGCCGGTTATTATGCCGGTTTTAATACCGCTGTCTCTGAGCATATGAAAAGCAATGCCGTCATAGGCGTTAAACTTTTTAACTTCCAAGGTAGCGCCGGCGGGCGTGGTAAAAAAATTCATGCTGGCGTCGGTTAACACGCCGTCTACGTCGGTTAAAACCACTTTTATTTTTTTGGCCCGCTGGATAACTTCCGGGCTGTATTTTTGTTCCATAAACATATCTTAATAAATTTTTAACGTTTTGGCGCGTTTTACGCGGCGCAAAAGTTATATAATAAAAGTATGAAAAAGATACTGACTTTAACCGCTTTGCTTTTTTGTTTTGGCTGCGCGCCAAAAACCTATATCAGCCGAAGCTATGACTTTAATAAAATACAACGCATAGGCGTTTTGGGGTTTTCGTCTCCCTATGAGGCTTTCAGCGGGGCGGAGAACCTCTTTTCCCAATACCTTTTAAGTTACGGCTATACTGTTGTAGAGCGCGCCCAGATAGAGCGGGTTTTGGGCGAGCACGAGTTTTCGGCAAGTTCTTATCTATCGCCGGATATTACGCGCAAAATAGGCAAAGTGCTTGGCGTAGACGCGCTTTTGCTGGGCGAGGTTACCTCCTACCTGCCGGAGCAGAAAACCCTGGCTTATAATGTTTCCAGAACAACTTCTTCGGAGCCGGTGTATCACACCGAAATTATTGCCGGCCCCGACGGCGAGCCTATTGTCAACACATATTACGCCGGCCAGCAGCAGCGGCTGGAAAATAATGTCTACCCCAGCGAATATATGATATACGCCCAAGTGGGCGTAGTGGCAAAGCTGGTTGACGTTAATACGGCCGAAATTATCTGGGTAGGCAGCGATACCACCGAAGGCGTAAGCGGGTTAGACGCGCTGTCTTCCAGCGCAAAAGGCCTGGTTAAAAGTTTTGATAAAGAAGTGCGCAAAGCGCGTAAAGCTAAATAATGAAAGAGACTTTTTACTCCAAAGCCGACGTGGCGGGCCGCTCGCCCGTGTTTTGGATTCTTGCGGCGGTAATTTTGTTTTTGGCGGCCGTATTTTTTATCCGCCAGGCAAGTTATATGCCCGTTGACGGCGATACTTTAAAAGCCTTCATGGTTGACGAGGGCCGCGGCAAAAGCAGTTCTTATAAAAAATATTTCCCCAAGCCTTACAGCGTAACCGATTTAGGAGACCAATGATAGACCCAAAACTTTTATCCGCAAAAGCGCAGGAAGTTAAAGATAAACTTGCCTCCCGCTCGCCCAAACTTATCGCCGAGGCGCAGCGTATCATAGAGCTTGACGCCGCCTATAAAAAACTTTTGGCCGAAGTGGAAGCCCTGCGCGCGCAAAAGAACGAAGTTTCCAAAAAAATCGGTTTCCTGCGCGCAAAAGAGGGCGAGCAAGCCGCCCGGGAAGCCATGGACGAAGCTAATAAAATCAAAGACGCCATGCAAAAACAGGAAGAACAACTGGCCGCTTTAAAAGAGCAAACCACCGCGCTTTTATACGCCCTGCCCAATTTGCCCGACGATTCCGTGCCGCCGGGTAAAGACGCGGCGGACAATAAACTTATCAAAGAAAGCGCCATACCAAAACCGGTTTTTGACTTTGAAGTTAAAGACCATCACGACATCGGCGAAGCCCTTGGTATTTTAGATTTTGCGACTGCAGCCAAACTTTCCGGCAGCCGCTTTGCGCTTTATAAAGGCGACGGCGCAAAGTTAGAGCGCGTCCTGGCCGCTTTTATGCTTGATTTGCAAACCAGGCGCGGCTACGCGGAGCACCAGCCGCCGGTAATAGTAAACGCCGATATTTTGCTGGGCACCGGCCAATTGCCCAAATTTAAAGAAGATATGTACCGCATAGAAGGCGAGGAGGACCAATACCTAATCTCCACCGCCGAGATACCGCTTACCAACCTCTACCGCGGGCAAATTTTAAAAGAAAGCGATTTGCCTAAAAATTTAACGGCCTGCACGCCGTGTTTCAGGAAGGAAGCCGGCACCTACGGCAAAGACGCGCGCGGCCTTATCCGCAATCATCAGTTTACCAAGGTGGAGTTGGTTAAAATCGTTAAGCCGGAAGATTCCATGCCCGCCTTAGAGCAAATGGTTACCGACGCCGAGGCCGTTTTAGAAGCCCTAAACCTGCCTTAC
>JAISVV010000125.1 GCA_031271365.1 Elusimicrobiota bacterium
TTTTGCAGGCAGCCGGCGACGCCGTTATCTACATGGCCTCCGACTTGCAGGACCCGCCCTCGCTTATACCGCAGTTAATAAAAAAATGGGAGGAGGGCTATAAAGTTGTGCTGGGCAAAAAAGAGCAAAGTAAAGAAAGCCCTTTATTCTTTGCGCTGCGCAAAGCGTATTACAAAATTTTAAATAAGTTAAACGACAGCGGCTCCGAACTTATAGAAAACTGCACCGGCTTTGGCCTTTACGATAAAGAAGCCGTAGCCGGCCTTAGAAAGCTGCAAGACCCTTACCCCTACCTGCGCGGCCTTGTGTGCGAGCTGGGCTACCAAAAAACTTTTGTGCCTTTTACGCAGCCTTTGCGCGGCGGAGGCGTAACCAAAAACAATTTTTATACGCTCTATGATAACGCCATGATAGGCTTTGTAAACCACAGCAAAGTGCCGCTGCGTCTGGCGGCTTTAGGCGGCTTTATTTTATCCGCTTTGGCTTTGCTGATGGCGGCGGCCTATTTGGTTTTAAAGCTGATGTATTGGGATAAATTCCCCATGGGCACCGCGCCGCTGATGATAACTTTATTTTTCTTTTCTTCCGTGCAGCTTTTTTTTATCGGCATTATCGGCGAGTACCTGGGCGCCGTGTTAACCCAGGTGCTAAAACGCCCTTTGGTTACCGAGAAAGAAAGGATAAACTTTTAAAAAAACCCGCTTTTAAAAGCGGGTTTTTTATGATATCAGTATATTGGCGGCGCAGATTGTTTTTGCAGCTTTCTTGCCGCCTCTTTTTTTAGGATTTCTTTTATGATTTCTTTGGCTTTGGCGTTTTCTTCTTCCAGGGGTTTGCCGTTTTTTATTATAAGCCCGTCGTTACAGAAAGATTTAAAAGTTTTATCCCGTTTTTTTGCGCGGTAGAACAAACTTACCGCGCCGTCCATATCGTCGCAGGTGATGGTAAGGCTGTCGCAGGCCATTATGCCGGGCCGCGGCATTTTTGTGGAATAGGCTTTATCTGCGCTCCAAAGGCCTTCTTTGTATTGGTCCCCAAGGCCGAAGGCGTGGCCCATTTCGTGCATAAAAGAGCCTATGGAAGATTCAAAATATTCCTTCTTTTGCAGGCTGTGGTTTATTGCGTCTCTTTTAAAAAGCAAATCATCGCTTGTTTTATAATCGTCGGAAAAGTTTTCCTTGCCTAAAACGTTAAGGCATATAGTCGGGGCGGGGGTTTCAACGTAATAGGACCCAAGATTTAAGTTGCCGCAGTACAAAGGGTCGTAAATCAGCACTAAGTCACAATAGCTTCCCCGCGTATCCCGGCTGTGAATTTGTTTGCGCGCGTATTCCTCCTGCTGCGTTTCTATAAATTCCCAGTCGGCGCGGGCGATAATGGGGTAGATGCGCGACGCGCTTATAAAATCTTTAAACTCTTCGGCGCGGCCGGCTTTATGTATGGCGTCGCCAAGGTTAAGCGTCCATTCCCTGAAAGCATAACCGATTTGGCTGATAAAATCTTCTTCTGAAAGCCCAAGCCCGCGCGTCAGATGATAACAAACCCTGGGCGTCTTTCCGGCGGCCATATTATGTATCAGATAAGGCGAGGTTTTGCCTGTAAAGGCGTAATACATATAGGTGGCGTTTGTTTGCCGGTAGTTTTTTTCAAACGAAGTCAAATGCCCGTAATCAAAGGCGCAAAGAGGCCAAGGCGCCGCAAAAATAAGCGTAAGGGAAACAATGATGTTTTTCATAAGTATATACTAACGCGCCCGCGCCGTTTTGTCAATGGGCGCGGGCTGCGCGGCAAAGCGTATGCGGGGGTTTATACCGTCATTATTTCTTTTTCTTTTTCGGCCACGTTTTTTTCTATCAGCGCGATGGCGGCGTCGGTGGCTTTTTGTATATCGGCCTCGTGGCGTTTAGAATCGTCTTCGGTAACCTCGCCGGCTTTTTGGGCTTTTTTGATTTTTTCTATGGCGTCGCGGCGCTCGTTGCGCACGGTAACTTTATAATCTTCGCTCATTTTGGAGACGGTTTTGCTTAAAGTTTTGCGCCTGTCCTCCGTCATGGGGGGGAAGGTTATGCGTATAATTTTGCCGTCGCTTAGCGGGCTTGCGCCCAAGTCCGACTGCTGCAGGGCCTTTTCTATGTCTTTAATGGCGCTTACGTCCCAGGGTTGTATCTCCAGGGTTCTTGCGTCGGTTACGTTTATTATGGCCATTTGTTTTAAAGGCGTGGGCGCGCCGTAGTAGTCAACGCGCACGTTTTCCAGCATTTGCGGGTTTGCGCGGCCGGTGCGAAGGGTGCCCAAATCCTGTTTTAATTTATCGGCCACCTGCGTCATGGCGGCTTTGGTTTTGTTTAAAAGTTCTGTTACGCCTTCCATAGTTTTACCTCGTTAGTTTATTTTATTTATTATAGCTTTTTATTTCCCAGATTATAGCGCGCTTCGGCGTTTGGCCGGGGTTTGCTTTGCGCTGCAGCTCTATTATAAGCTGCTGCTGGCGCGCCACAACGCCGCGCAGCCTGTTAAAGCGTATTTGCTGCCAGCATAAAAGCAGCAGTAAAATTAAAACGCACAGCCCGAGCATTACTTTGTATACCACGCCACGCGGCAGGGGTTTGCGCTCTTCTTTTGTTTTGGCCGGCGCGGTTTGCCCGGCGGCGCGCTTATCCAAAGCGAGCGCGGCTTTTATTTTACGGCTTAATTTGCGCCAGCGCCAGCGCGTAAAAATACTTGCGGTTTTAAACGGGCCCCTGGGCTCTTTATAGGTGTAAATGTTGGAATGGAAATCCTGCGAAATGGTAACATAATCCGCCATAACCGGTTTTTTATGTTTGGCGACGCCGGGCGTTTGAGCGGGGGTTTTACCGATTTCTTTTGAAGTAGGCTCTACGTTGGATATAATTTTTGCCGGCATATAATAGCGTTTTTTTTGCGGCTTAAAAATTTTTTTTAAGCTTTCCGACAGCTCTTTGCGCAGGGCCCAGGTGGCAAACAAAATAATCAGCGCGCAAACGCCGATAAGCGGTATAAGCCAGCCCA
>JAISVV010000133.1 GCA_031271365.1 Elusimicrobiota bacterium
GCCGCGTATGAAACGGGCGAGCTTACCAACTTTGCCGTAGATAAACGGCAAGAGCGCAAAGGTTACGGCGCATTGCTTTTAAAAGCGGGTTTGGCCGCGCTAAAGGCGCAGGGCGTAAAACAAGTAACGCTGGAAGTTAACGAAAATAACCGCGCCGCGCTTGGGCTTTATATAAGGTTTAATTTTAAACAAATCGGCGCGCGCAAAAAGTTTTATGACAACGAACAAAATGCCGTTTTAATGAAAGGGGTTTTATGAAAAAATTATTTTTAGCAGCCGTACTGGCCGCCGCGCTGCCCGCCGCCGCGCAAAACGAGCCTGTTGTGCAGGCCGACGCGGCCGCCGCCTACGCGCAGGAAATTGCGCCGCTAAACAGCCGCTTTTACCAGGATTATATAACCGCCGTTTGGCGCGAGCGCAATAAAGATATAGAGGGCGCTTACGCCATCTATAAGCGGCTTGACGCCGTTAAACCCGGCGATAAAGGCCTTTTAAAAAGCCTGAGCGAAATGGCGCTGCGCCTGGATAATAAAGAGGATATGGCAAACTATATCCCCCGCTACTTAGAGCTTGCGCCGCAAGACGCCGACGCTTTGGCCGCTTACGCCGGCTGGCTTTGGGCCAAAGGCGAGCTGCCGGCATCGGCCCAATACTACGAGCGCAGCCTTAAAGTTAACCCCAATAACCCGGATACGCTTTTTAAATACGTAACGCTGCTTAGCGGTTTTGACGGCGATAAAGCCATTGATTTTTTGCTTGCCCTGCCGGCTATGCACCCGCAGATGACGGGCATTGCCGCGCTGCAAATTGCCGATATCCACATTGCCCGCAAGGAGCCGCAAAAAGCCGTTGATTACCTGAAAAGCGTTATCAAATCCAGCCCGGATATAGAGGAGCCGTATTTAGGCTTAGTCCGCATCTACGAAACCGCCGGCAACGCCGCCGCCGCGGCCGAAATTTATACGGCCATGGACGCGCGCGGCCTTGCAAACGCGGATATGCTGGCCAAGCTGGGCGCGCATTACACGCTGGCCAAACAAAATGATTTGGGCCAAAAATATTTTTTAAAAGCCGTGCAGATGGACCCGGGCAACCCCGTCGCCCTGCAATTTTTAACGCTTGCCGCGCAGAACAAAGGCGATTTTGCCGCCGCCGCCGATTATCTGCGGCAAAGCCGCATTTTTGGGCGCGACGGCGGCAGCTACGCAAGGCTGAGTTATTTTTACACAAAAATGGGGCGCTACGATGAATCCGCCGCCGTGCTTAAAGACGCTTACGCCAAATATCCGGGCAACTACGAGGTGGCTTTATATTACGCCCTGGCTTTAATGGACGCCAAGGATTATAAAGAAGCGCAAAAAGTTTTTGAGGGCATTTTAAAAACCGCGCCGCAGGATAACGCCGCTTTATTTTATTACGCCTTTGTTTTGGAGCGGCAAAAAAAATATAAACCGATGGAAGAAACACTGAAAAAGGTTATCGCCGGCGAGCCGCAAAACGCCGACGCTTTAAACTTTTTTGGCTACTATCTGGTTGATAAAACCAAACGCCTTGAAGAGGGGGGGGATTATATAAAGCAAGCCGTTGCGCTTAAACCGCAGGAGGTTGCTTTTATAGATTCTTTGGCGTGGTATTATTATAAAACCGGCGATATTGCCCGGGCCGGGGATTTGCTTAAAGGGCTGCAGGCGCAAGCCAAAGGCGACGAAGAAATCTCCCTGCATCTTGCCCTGGTATACGAGGCTTTGGGCGACTGGGCCAAAGCCAAAGAATGGTTTGAAGAACTGGCCGCGCTGGAGCCCGATAATAAAGAAGCCGCGCGCGGGCTGAGGCGCGTTGGGAAGAAGATTAAATAATAAAACCCCTGTGGGTGTAACGCGGGGAGACTTGGTATAATTTTTGCGCCAAGTGTCTTTTAGCGTGGATTGATTTTATTTGGGATTTTTTTTGGGTTTTCTTTGGGCTTTATTTGTGGTTTTCTTTGGGTTTTTGGGATTTTATTTGGATTTTTTTTGGAATTTTTTTGGGGTTTTTGGGATTTTCTTTGGGGTTTATTTGGGTTTTTGGGGTTTCTGTTTTGGTTTTATGGTTGGGTTTTTGGGCCCCGGCTTTTATAATACATTGTAATACATATTATCAGTAAGCTATTGACAAAAGGGCTAAAAGTTGGGACAATGATATCTGTAGGTTTTTTATTAATGCCGTTTAAGTTTTGAAGGCCGCCTTTTTACGCGCGGCCGGGCGTTTTTATTTTTACGCAGTATTTTACGACGCGGCAGCAAATATTTACAAAACTAGAGGACACAAAGGTCAACCTAATTTATGACAAAAAATATTACACATTTGATATATATCCTTACGGCGGTTGTTATTGCGCTTTGCTTTGGCGCGCCGGCCCACGCCCAGACGGCGATGGTTACTAATAATTTTGTGGCGTATGGCAGCTCTGCCTGGATGGATAGAAATTGCGGCTTTGTCCCTGGCAAGACAGCCATGGATATTCTCGTGGGCGCTGATAAATCCTACCTTGCATATTCCACCGCCACCGCAGTCGGCTCTACTGACCCTTGGGTAAATTCCGCTTTAATAGAGTTTGACCAGGCTTATCCTTACAGCGCAACCTCAACTACCGTAGGCTCATACCCAAATCACTGTCTTTCGTTGTGTGCGGAAGTAACTTGCGCTAATCCGGTGCGTAAGGTTAAT
>JAISVV010000177.1 GCA_031271365.1 Elusimicrobiota bacterium
AAAGCATATACAAACGCATCTGTTACAGAGGCTCGAGACGTCTTTAACCGCGCCTAAGCGTCCGCGCGCGGCGCAAACGCCAAACGGCTGGCCGGATATTTCCGCCGTGGAGTATGGCGACGTGCACCTGCTGCTTTGCGATAAATACCCGCAATTTGCCTTTTATATAGAAGCCAAAACGCCGGCTGCGAAATTTATATAGACGGCGTTTTCCACGGCATTGCAAGCGAGCTTAAAACCGTAACCATAAACCTTGCCGATATAACAACAAGCGGTTTTGACATAACCTACCCCGAACCCATGAAAGCGCATATAGTGCGGCTTAAACATTTCGGCGAACCGATAACCCGTCTGCGCTGCCAAAAACCCGCCGGGGTTACGAGCCTCGTTGCGGATTTGGGGATTTTATGGGCCGTCTTCGGCGAGCAGGGTTTTGTGCAAAATACAACGTTTGGCGCCCCCGGCCAGTGCAAAAACCCCCTGCTTGAATACGTGCACAGCAAAGCCCTCTCGGGGCCGGCGCAAAACAGCATAGTGTCGTGCGCCACAGGGTGCAGAAACATCAAAGAATGGCCCGTTATAAGAAACGTGCGCGGCAGCGGCAGCAGCGGGGGGTGCGCCATAGATTCTGCCCTGGTGCGCGTTTTATCCTTTGAAAACTGCAAGCTGGACAGGATGAACGGCCTCTTCAGCGATAATACGGCCCTGGAATTAATAGAGTTTAATAATGTGGACACTTCCGGCTGCGGCATTATGACTACTACGTTTCAAAATTGTTACTCGCTAAAAAGGCTGCCGCCTTTGGATTTTACCAGCGTTACGGATATGAACTTCTTTCTTGTGGCCAATACCTCGCTGGAGCCGACGTGGCTGGATTTATCCGCGGCGACGCTTTTAAAGAGGGTTGTCTGCGCCGGCAACGGCAATACAAAAAGATTGAACGGGCTTAAAGGCCTCATAGTAAGCCCCAGGGCGCCTTTTAATGCCGCTTCGCCGCAGATTAACGTCTCCTACAGCGGGCTGGAGCGCCCCGCGCTGCTGGCTTTATTTGAAAGCCTGCCCGCGGTTACCGCCGGCCAAAAAATAAATATAACCGCCGCGGAGGGCGCCGCCCTGCTTACCCAGCAAGACCTTGATATAGCCCTTAATAAAGGCTGGCAGATTATCCGCTGATTTACCCGCCGCCAAAGGCCGCCCCAAAGATAATTCGGGGCGGCTTTAATGTATAATATAAATACATTTACGGGAGAGCAAACCTTTATGAAAATAGTTATCCTGGCAGGCGGCATGGGCACCAGAATATCGGAAGAAAGCCACCTGAAACCCAAACCTATGATAGAAATAGGCGACAAGCCCGTTTTGTGGCATATAATGAAGCTTTACTCCCACTACGGCTTTAACGATTTTATTATCCTGGGCGGCTATAAAAACTATGTGATAAAAGAATATTTTGCCGACTATTTTATGCACAACAGCGACCTTAAAATAGACCTTGCCGCCAACACCATAGAAACCATTAACCACAAAGCCGAAAAATGGAAGGTTACCATCTTAGACACCGGCCTTAACACCATGACGGGCGGGCGCATTAAAAAAGCGCAGCCCTACATCGGTGGCGAGCCCTTTTGCCTAACCTACGGCGACGGCGTGGGCGACGTTAATATAAAAGACCTTCTTGCCGCGCACAAAAAAAGCGGCAAAACCGCCACTTTAACGGCGGTGCAGCCCGAGGGCCGTTTCGGCCGGCTGGACATAGACGGGCAAGGGCTGATTAAATCTTTCGAAGAAAAGCCCAAAGGCGACAATGCCTGGATAAACGGCGGCTTTTTTGTCTTGGAGCCGCAGGTCTTTGACTACCTGCCGGAGGGCGACGGCGTCGTCTGGGAGCGCGGCCCATTGGAAAAGCTGGCCAAAGACGGCAGGCTTAACGCCTACAAACACACCGGCTTCTGGCAGGCGATGGACCATATGCGCGACAAAAAACTGCTGGAAGATTTATGGGCGCAGGGTAAAGCGCCCTGGAAGGTTTGGGACTGATAGGCGGGGCCGATAATGCAATTTTTCAAAGACAAAAAAATCTTTATCACCGGCCACAGCGGCTTTAAAGGCGGCTGGCTTTCTTATTTGCTTTTGCAGGCGGGCGCGCAAATTAAAGGCTACGCGCTTGCGCCGGATACGGGGCCTTCTTTATTTAAAATCTTAAACCTGCGGGATAAAATGCAAAGCGTCTTTGCCGACGTAAGGGACGCTGAAAAACTGCAGGCGGAGTTAACTTCTTTCGCGCCAGATATCGTGCTGCACTTAGCCGCGCAGCCGCTGGTGCGCCGCTCCTACAAAGAGCCTGTTTTAACAATTCAAACCAATGTGACGGGCGCGCAAAATTTATTTGAAGCCGCGCGCAAAACGCCGTCTGTGCGCGTTATATTAAACATAACCAGCGATAAATGTTACGAAAATAAAGAAACCGGCCGCCCGTATTGCGAGGGCGACCATTTAGGCGGCTTTGACCCTTACAGCGCCAGCAAAGCGATGAGCGAAATTTTAACCGCCAGCTACCGCAATTCTTTTTTTAACTCCTCCGGCGCGG
>JAISVV010000013.1 GCA_031271365.1 Elusimicrobiota bacterium
CTCGGTGCGCATAAGGCCCAGGCCTTCTGATTGGAAGCTGTCCCACTCCTTTGCGTCGCGGCGCGGGTCGTAGTTGACGTAAAGGGCCACTTTATGGCCGTCTTTGGTTTCGTTGGGCAGGGGGCTTATTTGCTGCAAAGATTTTTCGGCCTTTAAAAGCACGCTCTTTTCGCGGCGGTAAGCAAGCAGGGCGGCCTCGTCGGGGTTAATTATTATCTGGCCCTTTTCCCCGTCAAGGATAATAAGCTCGCCGTTTTTTATTTGCCCCGCCGCAGCCGAAAGCCCCACCACCGCGGGCATTTGCATGCTTTGCGCCAAAAGCGCGCTGTGGCTTGTTTTGCCGCCGATATCGGTGGCAAAACCCAAAACTTTTTTACCCTTTAAATTTATAGTGTCGGAAGGCAGTAAATTGTGAGCGATTACTATGGAAGGCTCTTTTATATTTGCAAAAATATTCTGCGGCCGCTGGGTTATATTTTCCAATAAACGCTTGGCCACGTCGGCCACGTCAAATTTACGCTCGCGGAAGAAGTCGTCCTTAATCTTGTCAAAGTTTGCGCTTATCTCCTGCACCGCGGCATAGAGGGCGGCCTCGGCGGAGATGTGTTCCTTTTCTATCTTCTTTATCACGCCGGCCACTAAAAGCGGGTCTTTTAAGATAAGTTTGTGCGCCTGTAAAAGTTTGGCATAGCCGCGGCCGAAAATCTCGCGCATATGCTCTTCGCTTTTATTTAAGTCTTCCAGCGTGCGCTCCAGGGCGGTTTTATAGCGGCGCACCTCCCATTCGATATTGGTCGGCGGTATTTTTTTGCGCTCCACCACAACGTTTTGCGGCGCCACCACATACGCAGGCCCTATGGCTATGCCGGGGCTGGCGGCTATGCCTTTCAATATTTTCATATGTCCTCAAAAATACGGGCAAAAGCGCCGCGCATCGCCGCGTGGGCGGCGGCTTCGTCTTCGCCTGTTATGGTAAGGATAATTTTACTGCCGCATTCGGCGGCTATCATCATGAGGCCCATGATGCTCTTGGCGTTAACTTCCATATTATCTTTTGTGATAAAAATATCGCTTTTAAACCTTCCCGCTTCAGCGGCCAGCAAAGCGGCCGGCCTTGCGTGAAGGCCGAGTTTATTTTTTACAATAATCTCTTCTTTTAACAAGTTTCCCCCAAAGCCTAAAAACAGGCTTTACGCTAAAATTGCGGCTAAAGCAAAAACTAAAGTAGCGGTTATGTACAAAAAGATATTCGGGATATTAAGCCTTTTCATGAAGATGCTAAGCACCGTAAAAGCCAGCAGCAGAGAAAACCGCGTAATAACGCCGGCGTCTATCACCACGCTGCTGAAATGCACGTATATCCCGTAAAAGATAACAAAAATAGTAAGCACCTGGCCCAGGGTTTTAAGAAAGTAAATTATCTTATTCCAGTTAAGGTTTATAAGGCCGTAAAAATTATCCTCGTCGCCGCCGTAGCCGTCTAAGAGGCCTTTTAGCCGCACGACAAAAGCCGGCGCGTTATAGATAAGCAAAGCGCCGGTTAAAGCCAAAGCGGCGGTAAAGAAAACCTGCCCTTCGTCCTGCGCATGCGCGCCGAGGAAATCCACCCCGCCGGCAAACAAAATAACAAGGTATAAAACCAGCGAAAGCGGCTTTAACGTGGCCCAAAAGAGCCTGTCGCCGATAGACGCCGCCGTACTGGCCGACGCCGCGCGGATTATGCGCCATTCCCGCTCTTCTTCCTGCAGCCTGGCGGGCGGGGTTTTTTTAATAATAGCCTCCTGCTTTAACAAGGCGCCTATGCTGTAGCCGCTCATAACGGGCTGGCTGTTAAAAGCCTCCAGGTTGCGCGCCGCGGCGCGTTGTAAAGCGGCTTTATCCGCGCCGTAAAGGCGTTTAAGCTGCGGCAGCACGATATAAAAAAACCCGACGTTTTGCATCAGGGCATAATTCCAGAACCCCTGCAGCAAAAACGACCTTAAAAATAAACTAAGCGTATTTTTTTTATCCATCAATCCGCCTTGGGCTTGGTGCTGAAAGAAATAAATAATACCGAAAGCCCCACCCACGGCACTATAAAATAAGAAAATTGGAAAGCGATATCAAACCTGTTTGGCATATATGGCGCGTACAAAGTGTAAAGCGGGCCTATAATAGTAAGCGCCGCCATTAAAAAAGCGAAAGCGGCCAAAAACTCCAAAAACAAACTTTGCGCAATAAGCGCCGCGGGCGCAATGGCGCCTTTAATAAGGCCTTGTTCCAAAGAAGGCAGCAACGCGCCCCTGTAACGGCGGATACGCTTTTGCGCAAAAGAAAATAAAATACCCAGCGCCACGGCAAAAAAGAAAGCAAAATGCGCCGGCACGTCAAAAAAATGGAATAATAAAACCGCTAAAGCGGCGGTTATGGCGCCGCTGGGCGGCACAACGCCGCCGATGGGTAAAAAATCAAGGTAAATCAGCTCTATAAAAACGCCCAGTTGAAGGCCTATAAAAAAGTTGCCCGTCAATGCGCCCAAAACGCTGCCTGCCACCAGCGGGCGCGATATCAAAAACTGCCCCGCGCAGGTGGTGTCAAGCTCTAAAAAAGCGGCCAGGACGCATAATAAAAGCATCAGGGTCATTTGTAAAACCTCGACGATATTGAACTTGGCAGAGCGCAAAACTCCACAACCGCGCCGGTTTCTTTTAAAGTTTGCAGCAGGGCGCGTTCCTGCCGGGTTAAAAACACGCTGTCGTTGTGGGGCGTTTTATCCCGGGCATAATTGGTGTTGCCGATATTGACGTTTTTTAAAGTTACGCCCGCTTCCAGAAGCTCTTTTAAATCCGCTATACTTTCCAGCAAAAGCATTTGGCGCGCGGCGGAGTTGTTTGCAAGATACTGCGCGCCCTCTTCAGGGGCAAAAACTTCAAGCGCGTAATTTTTGGGCAGCGACATTCTCAACATCTTTTTAGCCAGCGCGCTGGCGGCCGCCTCTTTGGATATTACCACAATTTCCTGCGGTTTTACAAAAGGCAGCCAGCCTTCCACAACCTGTCCGTGGATAAGGCGGTTATCTACGCGCGTAAAGATAATCGGCATATTACCTCAACCTGTCCGTGGCGTTAACTATGCTTTTAAGCCCGTCTTCCAAAACTTTTTTTGCCAAAACCGGCGCGGGCATATCGGCGCGGTGGTTTAAAGCGGTAAGAAGCATGTTTAAGTTTAAACCCGTCAAAACAAAAACGTTTGACATCCCGTGCGACACCGCCGCGGGCAAATTGCAGGCCGTGCCGCCAAAAGCGTCGGCCAGAATAAGCGTGCCGCGCGGGTCTATTTTAGTTTTAATCTGCTCTTTAATCGCTTCCAAGTCCGCTTTGGCGCCTACGCTTAAAATAGCCACGTCCTCTTCCCGCAGCGGGGTTATGCCGGCGGCGGTATCCAGTAAAGCGCGGCCCAAAGCGCCGTGCGTTATCAAAATTATTTTTACCATACTTCCTTTTTCTCTATCTTAACGTCGCGGTGGAACTCCGATACCTTAAAACCCTTCGCCGCTAAGTTTTGCACCAGCCGGTGCGCCATAAAAACGCTTCTGTGCCTGCCGCCGGAGCAGCCTATAGCTATGGTTAGATAGCTTTTGCCCTCTTTGATATATTTGGGCAAAAGGTATAAAATCATGCCGTTAAATTTATCCAAAAAATCCAGCGCGTCGGGCGATTTTTCTATAAAAGCCTGCACCTGCGGGTCCAGGCCGGTAAGGCTGCGCAGGTCTTTTTGATAATAAGGGTTATCTAAAAAGCGCACATCCATAACCAAATCGGCGTTTAAAGGCAGACCGTTTTTATAGCCGAAGGAGATTACCGAAATACTCATCTCCCGCATGGAGGTTACGTCCAAAAGTTTTGAAATTTTTTCTTTTAACTCGCCAAGGGTAAGGTTGCTGGTGTCAATCTCGGCGTCGGCGTCCTGCTGCACGGGGTTTAACAGGGCGCGTTCTTTTTCTATAGCGTCTAAAAGCTGCTCGGCCAGCGGGTGTCTGTGTTTTGTTTCCGAAAAGCGGCGCACCAAAACCCCGTCCGAGGCGTCCAAAAATATCAGCTTTGCGTTAAAGCCCTGCGTCTGTATTGTTTTTAATACCTCCGGCAAATCTTTAATGCGCTGCCCCTCGCGTATATCTATGCCAAGGGCTATATTTTCCAGCTCGCCGCGGGTTTTTATGTAGGCGGCAAAATCTCTAAAGAGGGCAATGGGCAAATTAT
>JAISVV010000027.1 GCA_031271365.1 Elusimicrobiota bacterium
CAAAAGCGTAAAGGCGGCGCGCAAATCAACAAACTCAAAGCCTTTGGGCGCGGCGGTTTTCGGGCCGGCTTTAAAGCATTTATCCGCGCCGCTTTTTTGCTCGTTTTTTGGCGGCAGCGGCGGCGTTTGCGGCGCGCCGTACGCCGCGCCGCGCTTTTTAAGCAAAACCTCGCCGCTGCGGAAGATAAACCAAGCCATATCAACAATTCTACTAAATTGGTAAAATATAAAGATATTACATAAGGGTTTGATCGCCCTTGAGGAGTTATTATTATGCTGCCCAAAGCCTACGACCCGAAACTCGTTGAAGAAACCTTATCCAAACGCTGGCAAAAATCCGGCGTGTTTAAAGCCGAAATCGACGCAAATAAAAAACCTTTTACCATTGTTATCCCGCCGCCTAATATCACCGGCGCGCTGCACATGGGCCACGGGCTAAACAACACTTTGCAGGATATGCTTATCCGCTACCGCCGCATGAACGGCCAGCCCGCCGCCTGGGTACCCGGGGTGGACCATGGCGGCATAGCCACCCAAAACGTGGTGGAAAAGGCTTTAGCCAAAGACAAAAAACTAACCCGCCACGACCTTGGCCGCGAAGAATTTGTAAACCACGTTTGGCGCTGGTACAAAGAATGCGGCAACACAATTTTTACCCAGTTTGAAAAAATGGGCTGGGCCTTAGACCAAAGCGACATCCGCTTTACCATGGACGATAAACGCGCACAGGCCGTTTACGCCGCCTTCAAAAAATTGTGGGAGAAAAAATATATCTACCGCGGCAAACGCCTTATCAACTGGTGCGTGCGCTGCAGCACCGCGCTGTCCGACATAGAAGTTGAGCATGAGCAGCGCAGCGGCGCGCTGTGGTACCTGCAATACAAAGGCCAGGACGGCGGCGAGGGCATAACCATAGCCACCACGCGGCCGGAAACTATTTTTGCAGACGCCGCCGTGGCCGTCAACCCGCGGGACGAGCGTTATACAAACCTTATCGGCGCAAAAGTTATAATACCGCTTACAAACCGCGCCATACCCGTTATTGCCGACGAAGCGGTGCAAAAAGACTTCGGCACGGGCGCGCTAAAAATAACCCCCGCGCACGACCCGGTGGACTACGAAGTGGGCAGCCGCCACAATTTAGAGCAAATATCGGTGATAACCGACAAAGGCAAAATGACCAATGTGCCGCAAAAATACATGGGCCTGCCCGCGAGCGAAGCGCGCAAACAAGTTGCGCAAGACGCCCGGGAAGCCGGCCTTTTGGTTAAGGAAGAAAAATATGTAAACGCCGTATCAACCTGCTATCGCTGCAACAGCCCCATAGAGCCGTTTTTAAGCGAGCAGTGGTTTGTAAAAATGGACGGCCTTGCCAAGCCCGCCGTTAACGCTATCAACGAGGGTAAAGTAAACTTTCACCCGCAAAGCTGGAAGCAGCAGGAACTGCGCTGGCTTGAAAATATACAGGATTGGTGCATATCGCGCCAAATTTGGTGGGGCCACCGCATACCCGTGTGGTACTGCCGCAAATGCAGCGCAAAAGGTTTAACTTTTGCCACAGATAAACAAGGTAAAGAGCAGCTTACAAAAGTTTCGTTTGAAGACGGCGCGCAGCCTATCGTAAGTTTTGCCCGGCCCGCCTGCCCGCATTGCGCCGGCGCCGATACCCTGCAGGACCCTGATGTTTTGGACACATGGTTTTCCTCGGCGTTGTGGCCGTTTTCCGTCTTCGGCTGGCCGCAGGAAACGCCGGAGTTAAAGTACTATTACCCAACCAGCATCTTAGTTACCGGGTACGAAATCATTTACCTTTGGGTTGCCCGCATGATAATGATGGGCCTTGAATTTATGGGCGAGGCGCCTTTTAAAGACGTGCTTTTAAACGGCATAGTGCGCGATAAAACGGGCAAAAAAATGTCTAAATCCTTAGGCAATGTTATAGACCCGCTTGACTTAATACAAAAATACGGCGCGGACGCGGTGCGCTTTTCCCTGATAACGCAGGCCGCGCCGGGCAAAGATATACCTTACGGCGAGGACGCTATCGTGGGCGCGCGCAATTTTTGCAATAAAATTTACAATGCCTCGCGCTTTATACAAATGAATATGGAAGGCATTGAAGGCCGCCTTACGCTGCCCGAAACCGCAGAGGAACTTTGCGACAAATGGATAATATCGCGCTACAACAAAGCCGTGCAGGCCGCGCGGGAAGCCATTGCCCGCTACGACATGGCGGCGGCCGCAGATACTTTATACCACTTCCTCTGGGGCGATTTTTGCGACTGGTACATAGAGCTTGCCAAAGCCCGCTTTGCCGGCAAAGATAAAGAGCACGTTATCTCTATTTTGGTTAATGTTTTATACGGCACGCTGAAGGCCCTGCACCCGCTTATGCCTTTTATCACCGAGGAAATTGCCCAAAGCTTTAAAAAATTTACCGGCGAAACCGGCGAGTTTTTGCTGCAACAGGCTTACCCGGCCTTTGACGTCAGCCGCATAGACGACGAGGCCGAAAAACAAATGCAGCTTTTACAAGGTATAACAGCCCAAATACGCGCTAAACGCGCGCAGCTTAATGTGCCGCCGTCAATGAAAATAAAAGTTATATTGTTCGTGCAGGAGCCAGAGCAACAAAATATTATAACGCAATATGAAAGCTATATTACATCTCTTGCCAAAGTAAATGAACTGGTAAGCGGGCAAACAATAAGCAAACCCGCAAAATGCGCAAGCGCGGCGTTCCAAGGTATTGCTATATATATTCCGTTGGAAGGTTTGATAGATATTGAAAAGGAAAAAGCAAGGCTTAAAAAAGAAATAGCCGTAAGAGAAACGGGAATATCCAACCGCTCAAAAATGTTAAACAATGAAAGTTTTATAAAAAATGCCACGGAAGAAAAAATAAACCTTATAAGAACAGAGCTACATGAAATGCAGTTAGACAAAGAGGCTTTTCAAAATTCTCTTGAGGAATTGGGTTAATTGTCTTGCTAAAAATCTTAATCGCTACAAATAACCCGCATAAGGCAAGAGAGCTTAAAGCTATTTTGCCTAAAAAAACCGCCGCCGGCCAGGCGGTGCGCTATTTTACGCTAAAAAACTTCCCGCAGATAAAAGAGCCTAAAGAAACCGGCCAAACGCTGCAGGAAAACGCCCTTATAAAAGCCAAAGCCGGCCTTAAAAGCGGCCTTATAACCTTAGCCGACGACACCGGCCTTATGGTGGATGCCCTTGGCGGCGCGCCCGGCGTAAAAAGCGCAAGATACGCCTGCAAAACCAAAGCCGATTACAATGCAAATAACATCAAACTTTTAAAAGAGCTGGCCGCCATACCCCCCGCCAAAAGAACAGCCGCCTTTGTAACCATAGCCGCCATGGCGTGGCCCGAGGGCAAAACCATCGTCAAAGAAGGCAAGCTGAAAGGCCGCATAGCAACAGCCTACAGCGGCCGAAACGGCTTCGGCTACGACCCGCTTTTTTTAGCGGGCCGCGCCCGCAAAACTATGGCCGGCTTAACGGCAAAACAAAAAAACAAAATCAGCCACCGCGCAAAAGCCTTTGCGCAAATAGCCAAAATAATAGAAAAGTTATAAATCCCCCGCCCAACAACATAAAACCCTTGGCGCAATTTTTATACCAAGTGTAGTTATGGGTATGCGGTATTATGGCAATGTTATAGCGGTGTTATAGCAATCTTATATATTTTTGCGGTCTTATATATGTTCGCGCTCTTGCATATATTTTATCTATCAAAGTCATTGCGAGGACGCCGTATAATGCGCTGATAAGCGCGTTGCCCGCGGCAATCTTCCTCTTTCTGCAGTAAGACTTTAATATGAAGATTGCCGCGTCGCTGGAGCTCCTCGCAATGACTTTATTAATTAAGACCGCGCTCGCAGAGCCGCGTCCAAGCCGTGTCCTGTTGTGTT
>JAISVV010000120.1 GCA_031271365.1 Elusimicrobiota bacterium
AGGGCGGCTTTTTTGGCGGCCGCGTGCGCTTTTACTTTTAGGTACATTTTTAATTATTGTCATTGCCGGCGCAGCCGACGCTCCCGCAATGACTTGCCTATTTTATTAAACTTTGCGCCGTCATTTCTTTGGGCTTTTCTACGCCCAAAAGCTGCAGTATCGTCGGCGCGATGTCGGCTAGGTTGCCGCCTTCGCGCAGTTTAACGTCGCCCGCGCCGGCGGCTATAAACTCTACCTTATTTGTGGTGTGCGCGGTTTTGGGCATATTTATTTTGGCGTCCCACATTTCTTCGGCGTTGCCGTGGTCTGCGGTTATCAGCACGGCGTAGCCCGCTTTTAGGGCGGCTTCTGTAACGCGGCCTGTGGCGTCGTCAACCACTTCTACGGCTTTTACCGCCGCTTCCATGCTGCCGGTGTGGCCTACCATGTCGCAGTTGGCAAAGTTTATGGCTATAAAATCGTATTTGCCCGCGGCGATTTCTTTTAACGCGCGCTGCGTAACCGGGGCGGCGTCCATTTCCGGGTGCTGGGCGAAGGCGGCCGGGTCAAAGGAGCCTTTGATTTCAACCTGGTCTTCCCCTGCAAAGGGTTTTATTAATTTGCCGTTGAAGAAAGAGGTTACGTGCTTAAACTTTTGCGTTTCGGCCAGCCTAAGCTGCTTTAGGCCCGCGTTGGAGATAACCTCGCCAAGCAAATTATTCATGCCGCCGCCTTCGGTCATGGGCGGCAGGGCGTTTTTGTCAAAGCTGTCGTAATATTTTGTCAGACCGCAAAAAGTTATGTTTGGGCGGCGGGCGCGGGCGCCTTCAAAATCGTCTTCCACAAAAGCGCGGGTTAGTTGTATGGCGCGGTCCTGCCGGAAGTTAAAGAATATCAGGCTGTCGTTATCGTTTACGCCTTTATAATCGCCGATTACGGCGGGCGGTATATACTCGTCCACCATGGGCATATCGCCGGGGGCTTTGAGGTTTTTGTACGCGCTTTCTATAGCTTCCTGCGCGGTGGCGGCGCGGCGGCCTTTGGCGTCTACAATTAAATCGTAGGCTTCGGCGGTAAGCGCCCAGGTTTCGTTGCGGTCCATGGCGTAGTAGCGGCCCATCAGCGTGGCGACTTGGCCGGCTTTCATCTCTTTCATTTTTGCTTCTAAAAGTTTTAGGTAGCCCGGCGCGCTTGTCGGCGGCGTGTCACGCCCGTCGGCGAAGAAGTGTACGTAAATTGTTTTTACCCCGCGCTCTGCCGCGTGTTTGATGATGGCGTACAAATGGTCCTGATGCGCGTGGACGCCCTCGTCCTGCACGAGGCCCATTAAGTGCAGCGCGCTTTGGTTTTTAACGGCGTTATCAACGGCAGCTTTAAAGGCTTTGGCGTTGTAGATGGAGCCGTCTTCAAACGCGTCTTTAAGCCTTTTAAGCTCCTGCACGACGATGCGCCCCGCGCCCATGTTAAGGTGGCCCACTTCGCTGGAGCCCATGTAGCCCGCCGGCAGGCCAACCTGCTCGCCGCTGGCTTCTATTAAGGCGTGCGGATATTGTTTAAGGTATCCGTCAATGTTAGGCGTTTTTGCGGTTGTTACGGCGTTAAATTTGCCGGCCGCGCCCACGCCCCAGCCGTCGCGGATTATTAAGACCACTTTGCTCATATCACTTGCTCCTTACACGCATTTTTTGGTTTGGAAATCGCACAAATCGCCAATGGTTTTTGCGCCGTGGCGTTTAAACTTATTTAAAAAGTAATAGAATATTTTTTCCGTCATCACGGTATCGGCCATGGCGCGGTGCCAGCCGTCGGTATTTATGCCAAGCTCTTTTGCTATAACGCCAAGGCGGTTGCGCGTAAAGCTGCCGTTGCAGCGGGCAAATTTCAGCGTATCAAGCACAATGCTGCCCGGCGTTTTTAGGCCTATTTGGGCAAACTCGCTCTCTAAAAAGCCCATATCAAAATCCGCGTTGTGGCACACTATAACGCTGCCTTGCAAAATATTTAAAAGCGCGGGCGCAACAGCCTCAAAGCGCGGGCTGGCCGCCACCATTTGGTTGGTTATGCCGTGTATGGAGATAACGTCGGGGGCCATTATCATGCCCGGGTTTATAAGCGTTGTGTAAGAGCCGGTGCGCTTGCCGCCGCGGCTGGATAAAAGGGCAATCTCGCAAATTTTGCCGCCCATCAGCGGGCTTAGGCCGGAAGTTTCGGTATCAAGGCAAACGAAGTCGGCCTGTTCTATGGGAGTGTTTGGCATAAATCAGTAAATTAGCGTCCTTACGATTACGGCGGCGATAAAAGCCAGAGGCAGGCCGCCGTAAAAGCGCACGGGGCACACGTCAACAACGCGCGCGCGCCTGAAGTAAAGCAGCGCGACAACCCACGCCGCGCCCAAAGCGTAGCCCCAAAAGCCCTGCGCCAAGAGCAGCAGGTAAAGCACAAGGCGCATAAAGATATTTGTATATCGCTCGTCGGCAGTTGGATATTCTTCCGCCCAGATATCTTTTCTTACAAAATGCAAAAACGCCATTAAAACATAAGTTACAAAAACCGCGCCGGCAAGCACTATTAAAAAGTTATCAAACCTTGGCGTTTGCGCGCTTGACGGCGGAAAGATTAAAAATAAAAGCAAAACGCTTACGCTTTGCCAAAGCAAAAATAAAAGCGTGTTAAAGCGGCCGGCGACGGCCAAATCGGCCTTATTGATAAAATCTATCAGCGCGTGGGCAAAGCCGAGCAGCGCAAGGCACGCCCAGCCGTTTAAAGGGACAGGGCCCGGCTGCAGCCAAATTTCGCCCAGACTGCCAAGGCATAAAACCGCGCACAGCGCAAAAAATACCAGCGCGTGTATCACGTAACCCCAAAAGCCGTTTTTGGTTTTAAGTTTAATCAACTGCTGCTGCGGGAAGACAAACTCCGCCAGTAAATAGGCCAGCAGCAATCTTAAAAATACGCTCATTTGTCCTCCTTTGGTAAAGTGAAGATAAAGCGCGCGCCGCGCTCCGAGGGCGCAACCTCTATATCGCCGCCGTGCGCCTGCACTATTTGCCTTGCTATATTAAGGCCAAGGCCCCAGCCGCTTTCTTTTTTACCGCTTTGGTGGTAGCGGTCAAAGATTTGGGTGACTTCGCCCGGGTCCACGCCGGGGCCGCTGTCTTGCACGGTAACTTGGTGTTTGCCGCCGATGAGGGAGTAATAAATATCTATCCCCCCCTCCTGCGTAAACTTAACGGCGTTGGAAAGCAAATTGCTAAACACCCGTTTAATTAAGTTTTTATCCGCGCGCACCATGGTAGCCATGGGGATATTGTTTCTTATGTTTAAACCCTTTTCTTCGGCTAGGGGGCGCAGGGTTTTTA
>JAISVV010000143.1 GCA_031271365.1 Elusimicrobiota bacterium
CATTTGCTTGGAGGGCACCTCTACAAAATCCCACACCAAAGAAGAAGTTAACCCGCTGTAAGGCGCGCGGTTAAACAAAAAGTTAATCCCGTGGCCAAACTCGTGGAACAAAGTGCCCAGCTCCGTGGTGCTAAGAAGCGATGGTATCCCGCCCGCGGCCGGCGCGGCGTTGGAAACCAAAACGGCAACGGGTATTTGCCTGGTGCCGTCGGGGTTTTCCCTGTAGATAATGACGTCGTCGCATTCGGCGTGGGTGTATTTGCCTTCGCGCGGCACGGTGTCCATGTAGATATAGCCCACTACTTTATCGTTTTCTTTTACGGCGTAGGGCATTACGTCTTTGTGCCACACGGGGATATCAACGCGCTCAAACTTAACGCCGAAAAGATTGCCGAAAAGATTTAACATTTTGTCCGTAACATAATCCGTGGGGAAGTACTCTTTTATCTTTTCGTCGTCAATGCTAAGCTGCCGCTTTTTGTATTTATCGCTGTAAAATCTCCAGTCCCAATCGGTAAGGGCGATGGCGGCCGGTTTTTTGGTTAAGGCGCGTTTTATCTTTAAAAACTCGTCGTTTTCATACGCGGCTTTAATTTGCATTTTAGAAACTAAATCGGCCGAAAAAGCCGCCGCGGTATCGTAGTTGCGGGCCATTTTATCCTGCAAAATATAGTCGGACGCGTTTTCAAAGCCAAACATTTTTGCAATTTCCTGGCGTATTTTCAGCATTTTATCCAAGGTGTCTAAATTCTTTTTGCCGCCGAGCTCCTGGTAGTTCTTTTCGGCTTCTTTGCGTTTTTCGTCCAGTTCGCTGGAGGCTAAAAACGCAAAATAAGTGCTGCGCGGCGTAATGTCCAGCACGTAATTGCCCGCTTTATCCCTTGCCATGGAAGCTATCATCGTGCTGCTGAGGCCGGCAAGTTCGCTTGGCTTTAAGGTAATGCTGGCTTTAGAAGCGCTTAAAACCTCGTCGTAAGAGGTTTCCAAATCAATAAGCTGTTTTTTAAGGCTTATAAACTTTTTTAAATTTTTATCGTCAAGGCTCATGCCGTTTTTTTCAAACTCCACAAGCACTTTTTTTGCCACGTAGTCTTCTTTCCCTTTAAGGCTTTTGGCGGCTTGGGCAAGGGCGGCGTACAAATCTTTTTTGGTAAAAATATCAAGGCGGTATTTTTTGACTGCCGCGCCGATATCAAGGGCGGTTTTGCGCTGCTGCGCGTCGGTTAAGATATGCGCGCCTAAGGATAAAAACTGCGTTCTGTCGTGATATTCGCCAAGGGCGCGCTCAAAGGCGGCTATGGTGTTGTCAAAAGTCTTTTGGCCCGCGGGCACCTGTAAAATCTTTTCAATTTCGCCGTTCATGTAAACCTGCGCGTCGGCGGCGTACTGCTGCATTTGCGCCGTGGTAAAGCTGACGTTTAAATACCCCTCTTTGGTAATAAGCGGGTTGGCCGCAAACGCCGCGCAGGCCACAACGGCCGCCGCCGCGCAAGATATTATTTTTTTAACCATGGATAAGCCCTCTTTATTTAATTTAGCGGGCGTTTTGCCCGCTACTTCTTTATAACAAAAACAGCCGGCGTTGACAAGCGAAGCATAAAACAATAGACTGGTGATACTAATTAAAATACATTAGGGAGGATTTATGGCATTAATCAAATCCGGCGACGCTATGATAAAGGTTTTGCAAAGCTGGGGCATAGACCATATGTACGGCCTGCCGGGCGGCTCTTTTAACAGCACTATGGAAGCGCTTTTTGATAATCAAAAAAACTTTAAATACATACAGGTGCGCCACGAAGAAACCGGCGCCCTCGCCGCCGCGGCGGAGGCTAAGCTAAGCGGCAAAATAGGCGTATGCTTTGGCACCGCCGGCCCGGGCGCGACGCATTTGTTTAACGGCCTCTACGACGCGCAAATGGATAAAGCCCCCGTCTTAGCCTTAATCGGCCAGGTGGCCAGCGGCGCGATGAATTATGATTCTTTCCAGGAGCTTAACGAAAACCCTATGTTTACCGACGTCAGCGTTTACAACCGCGTGGTAATGACGCCCCAAAGCCTGCCCCACGTAATAGACGAGGCTGTACGCCGCGCTTATGAGCGTAAAGGCGTAGCCGTGGTTACAATACCCGTAGATTACGGCTTTGTCGATATTGACGAGGAGGATGTTTCCTCCGCCAATGCGCGCCGCCTGGGGTTGCCGTCGCCCGATATCAAAGACGTTAAAGAGGCCGCTAAGCTGATACAAGCCGCGCAAAAGCCGGTTTTATACGTGGGCCAGGGCATACGCGGCGCGGCGGCTGAGGCGGCGGCTTTGGCCCGCCATTACAGCCTGCCTATGGTGATGTCGGTAATGTCAAAAGGCATTATTAACGACAGAGAGCCATATTTAATGGGCTCGGCCGGCCGGCTTTCAACCAAACCCGCCAACGAGGCTTTGCTCGCCAGCGACCTTATCCTTTTTATCGGCAGCGATTTCCCGTTTGCAAAGCAGCTTTTCCCCAAAACGTCAAAGTTTATACAAGTTGATATAGACGGCTCTAAACTGGGCAAACGCCATAAGGCCGACTGCGCCATTTTAGGCGACGCAAAAGAAACCATGTCGCAGCTTGTAAAAAACGGCCCCGCCATAGCGCCGACAAAATGGCTTGAAGCCAATAAACAAAACCGCCAAAACTGGCTTAAATATATGGAAAGTTTAGAGATCTTAAACGCCGTCCCCATGTATAGCGAGCCCGTTTTTAAAGAAATTAATCTCATCGCGCAGGAAGACGCCATTTTTGTAACCGACGTAGGCAATACCACCATTTACGCCGCGCGCTGCCTAAACATGAACGGCAGGCAAAGTTTTACCACCTCAGGCCTCTTTGCCACTATGGGCTACGGCGTGCCGGGCGCCATTGGCGCAAAGCTGGCGTATCCAAACAGGCAGGTATTTTCCCTAAGCGGCGACGGCGGCTTTGCCATGGTAATGCAGGATATTATAACGCAGGTAAAATATAAACTTCCGATTATAAACATAGTGTTCAGCAACGATTCCTTAGGCTTTATAGACGCCGAGCAGGAGGACACCAACCGCGCCAAATTCGGCGTGGATTTAGCCTGCGCAGATTACGCCAAAGCGGCAGAGGCCATGGGCGCCAAAGGCTACACCGCCGCAAAAGCAAGCCAGCTGCCCAAAATTTTCTCCGAAGTAAAAAACACAAAGGCGCCGGTAGTAATAGACTGCAAAGTAGCCAACAACCGCCCTTTCCCCGCCGAAAAAATGGAGCTGGACCCGGCCCGCTTCACGCCGGAGCAAATAACCGCCTTCAAAAAACGATATTTTGTAGACGAAATGCCGCCGCTGAAGGATTTGCTAAAAGACCCACTAAAGTAAAACCCCTCTTGGCGCAATTTTTATACCAAGTGAGGATAGAGGATATGTGTATGCGGTATTAAGTATGTAGTCTATGTGTAGTATATATATCCTTTGTATATACACAAAGGTCATTGCGAGGTCGTCGTATGCCGTATAATGCGCCTAAAGGCGCATTGCCCGCGGCAATCTACCTCTTTCTGCAGTAAGACTTTAATATGAAGATTGCCGCGTCGCTGGAGCTCCTCGCAATGACTTTATTAATTAAGACCGCGCTCGCAGAGCCGCGTCCAAGCCGTGTCCTGTTGTGTT
>JAISVV010000183.1 GCA_031271365.1 Elusimicrobiota bacterium
AAAATGCCCGGCATTATATTTAAGTACGTTACAAAAAATATGCTCCAGTTTTTTACCGGGGTGTTGTTTGTCTTTGTTTTTGTAATTTTTATGGGCCAGTTTACCACTATTTTTACCTATGCCGCGCGCTACGGCGCGGATATGGTTTGGGTAATGTCGGTAATGTTTTACATGCTGCCAGATATTTTGGTTTTAAGCATACCTTTGGCTTTCCAGATAAGTATTTTAATGACGCTTACCTCTCTTGGCCAAAGCGGCGAGGTTATGGCCTTGCGCGCGGCTGGGTTTTCTTTTGGCGAAATCGCCCGCCCGCTTTTTATTTTTGCCGTTTTTTTATGCGTTTTAATGTTTTACGTAAGCGGCTGGCTCAGCCCGCAGGGCCGCCACCTTGTGGAAGAAGGAAAAGAGGATATAGCCTCCAGGATATCGCGCATAAACATAGAGCCCAAAACGTTTATAGATTTAGGCGACTGGAATATCTTTGCCGAAAACGCCGCCAAAAACGGCGGGGAGCTTTACCAGGTATATCTTACGCGTAAAAACGATAAAAACGTTTTAAGCACAAAAATAAACGCGGCCGAAGGCAAAACAACTATTACAAACACCGGCATAACGCTGGATTTGTTTAAAGGCCAAATGCAGCGGCTTGAGGCCTTGGAATCGCGCAAAATAATAACGGCCGAGTTTGATAAATACAGCATTACCATACCGCTTACGCAAAAAATAGGCGCAAAACGCGCGCTGCGCGCAAGCGAGCTTACCACCCCGCAGCTTTTTGCCGCCATAAAAAACGGCGGGCTTAACGCCAAACAGGAGCAAGAGTTTCCCCCGGAGCCGGCCTACCGCCTTGCTTTGGCCCTGGCGTCTTTGGTATTCTTCTTTCTAAGCTGCCCGGTGGCCTTTGTAACCACCAAAAAAGCAGGCAGAACGGCGGGCATGGTTTTTAGCATTGTGTTTATTTTTGCTTATCTCGGGCTTTTAACCACGGGCAACAGTATCGCGAAAAACGTAAATTTTGCGTATTTGGCGTATTGGGCGCCTTTGCTGCCGGTTTTAGCGGGTTTGCCGGCCGGGCTTTATTTATGGCGCAGGAAGCTGTCTAACTGATGAAAATAATCTCTAAATACATAGCCCGTAAATTTTGGGGGCCTTTCTTTTTTATCTTCTGCATTTTTGCGGCGCTTATCTTTTTGGCCGACAGCATAGAAAAACTGCGCTGGACTTCTACTTACTCCGTCTCCCTTTGGTCGGTTTTAAAATACACTTTAATGACGATGCCGGATTTCCTTATGCAGGTGCTGCCGGCGGTTTGCCTTTTAAGCGCGCTTTTGGTAATCTCCGATATGATTGCCGCCGGGGAATGGACGGCCTGCCTTGCCGGCGGCTTTACCGTGCGGCAAATTTTTAAGCCGCTTATAGCGTGTATAGTTTTAGTCGCGGCTTTCGGTTTTTTGGCGCAGGCGTTCTTTGTGCCTTTTTTAAGCCTGCGTTCGGAGGTGTTCTACGAGCGGGAAATAAAGCGCAATAAAGACTGGAGCTTTAATGTAGAAAACGACGTTACCCTGCGCCTTGACGGCAGGCGGGTGCTTTTTGCCAAAATCCTGCGCCCCGAAGCCGGCCAAATGGAAGGCATGTTTATAGATTCTTACGACGAAGGCTGGGCGCTTGCCTCGCAGATAAGCGCAAGGAACTTCCGCTGGGACGCCGCCCGCCGGGCCTGGGTGTTTGAGGACGGCGTCATAAGGCGTTTTGGTAAAAACGCCACGCTGGAAGAGACGCCTTTTAATACCCTGCTTTCCGATTACGCCGTGCCGCCGCAGGATATTTCCGTGGGCGGTATGGAGGGGGCTTTGCTTTCCGTGCCGGCGCTTATTAAGCGTATAGAATTTTTAGAAACAAGCGGCCTTAGCGCTTACAAAGAGCACACCCTGCTGCACACCCGCCTGGCTGCGCCGTTTGCCGCGGTTATTATGTGCCTTTTGGGTATGCCTTTGGCCATAGCGTTAAAGCGCTCCAGCAAGATTTTAAATATAGTTTGCGCCGTTGCCATCGGGTTTGGTTTTTGGTGGATAGTTTCTATTCTTTCCTCCGCGGGGCAGAGCGGTATGCTAAACCCCGCTTTGGCCGGCTGGCTGCCGGTGGCGGTTTTTGCCGCGGTTGCCTGGGCGGAGTTTAAAATACTTAAGATTTAACCGGCTTGCAATCATTTAAAGCGGGAGCGATTTATACACGCGTATGTTTAAATCGCTCTCGTTTTTGTATTATATATGCTGGGAGTATTGTGTGCTAAAAAATCTAGCCAGGCTGCTTATTGCCGAACTTTTACTTTTTAACTGCCTAAACCCCGCGCTTTACGCGCAGGAGGGCCCCTTTGCCGCGCCGCCGCCGGGCGCGCAGAGCGTTATGCAGCCGCAGGCGGAGCCGCAAGGCTCGGCCCCGCTGGAGGAGGAGTTTGTCCTTGGCTTTACCCCGCCGCCCGCTTTGCCCCCGGCCGAGGAGGCCGCCCCCGCCCCCGCGCAGGAAGCGCCGCAATATCCGTTTGAAACCCCGCAAAGCCGCGGCGGCTTTAAACTTTTCGAGCCCTCCGGCTACACTTTTATGCAGGAAGACGCCCCGCTTATGGTGCCCCCCGCGCAAAGCGCGGCGGAAGAAAATTACGATAATTACTACCGCTACAGCCGCGCCTACCTGGAAAACGCTATGGCCGCCGTAGAAGGCGCTGTGGACCCGCGCGAGCGCGAGATTGAATATCTGGAAATTTTAAACCCTTCGCTGCTGCTGCCCATTTTCGGCACGACGATATCTTTGACGGGGCGTAAAACCTTTGGCTTTAATTACAACGCGCGCAAATACAAAGGCAGGCAGACGATAGAAGACCGCAGCTTCAGTAATTTTGAAATGAATCAAGAAATGCAGATAAAGCTGCAAGGCAAAATAAGCGACCGGATTTTTGTAGATATAGACTACGACGACCAGCGCGAAGACGCGCAAAACATCTCCGTCAGCTACCGCGGCAAAGGGGAGGAGTTTGTGCAAAGCGCGGATTTCGGCGATATAGAGCTAAGCCTGCCGGGGACGGAGTTTATCTCTTACAATAAACAGGTTTTCGGCGCAAAAATGCATATGCGCTTTAAAGACGCGCACCTGCGCCTTATAGGCAGCCAAACCAAGGGTGAGACGCGCTCCAAGCAATTTAAAGGCGACAGCGTTTTTGAAACCGCCAACGTCCGCGACACGCAGTATATCCGCCGCCGCTACTACGATTTAAGTTTTGACGGCCTGCAAACCTGGGCAATAGCGCCAAACACCGAGCGGGTTTATATAGACGACCATACCACCGGCGGCTATCTTGTGGCCATGACGGCGCAGGATTTGCAGGACCCTTCCGCCGTCTACCCCGACACCGGCGGCACGGCGGGCTTTAAACTGCTGACGCGCGGCGTGGACTATGTTATAGATTACAGCCAAAAAATACTTATTTTTAACAATTCCTTAAAAGACGGCGACGTCGTCGCAGTGGATTACGAAAACTCCCAGGGGCAGATGTTAAGCAATATGTCCGGTACGCCGGGCATTGCGAAAATCGTTAAAACAAGCAGCGACCGGCCCCTGAGAGACGCCGCAACCGAAATCGGCTACAAACTGGAGATTAAAAGATACTACGATATCGGCGCGCAGCAAATAACGCGCGACAACGGCCAGGGCAATTTTATCTTAAAACTTTTAGAATCCGACGGGCGCGAAGCCTGCCCGCCAACCTCCGCGCCGCAATATTGCGTCTTTAATATAGATTACGAAAAGGGTATTTTTAATATACGGGAAAACTTTGACGACCTGGGTATCTACGGCGCAACGCCTACCTCAAGGGCAAACCGATACTTTTTTGTGCAGTTTTCCTCCACCGTGCGCACTTATTTTTTGGAGCCCGATATCGTGGTGCAGTCCGAAAAAGTTACGATAAACGGCGCCGTCATGGCCAGGAATAAAGACTATTATGTTGATTATGCCTCCGGCTTTTTAACTTTTTATAACGAAAACCTCATCGGCGCAAACAGCGTTATAGACGTTACCTACGAAGCGGCCGCTGTGGGCGGCGGGCGGTTAAGCACGCTGCTGGGCGGGCGGTTAAGTTATGATTTTACAAAAAACATTTCCGTCGGCGGGACGTTTTTGCACGAAACCGGCAACCAGCCCAAACGCGTGCCCAACGTAGGCGCTTTGGCCAGCAGCCTGAGCGTTATGGAGGCAGATTTAAAAGCCAAAGACGTTGAGGTTGCAGACGGGGTTAAACTCTCCTTAGGCGTAGAGGCCGCGCAAAGCAAAAAGGACGAGAACCTCTTTGGTTACGCCATGATAGATAACCTTGAAGAAACCAAAGAACTTGTGCGCGCCTCTACCGCGTTTTCGGACTGGAAGATAGCCTCTAACCCTACGGCGGGCACCTCTTTTTACGATGCCATAAAGTGGGATTCGGAGGAAGTAAGAACCCTGGACGTCAACCCCCAAAGCGCCGTGCGCGCCGACGCGCGGCAGGTGGTTTTAAACATAAATTACGATTTTACCCGGCTGCCGCCGGGCTATGGCGCGCACGACGAGGTTTCTTTGGTATTTCCCATCAGCGCGCAGGGGGTGGATTTTAGCAATAAAACGCTTTTAGAGTTTACCATGCAAGGCGAAGAAAACGGGCCTTATATGAATATCTCCTTCGGCGCGATAGACGAACGCTCCGATAACTACGCTTATCTGCCGGCGCAGATGAACTGGGGCGATATTTACCCGGCCTGCAGCAAGTATTACGCCGAGCCCAACCCGATGGACCCAAGCTCCTTCTACGTGCCCAAGACGGAAGATTTACGCTGCACCGGCACCCTAACCCCGCAGGAAGACTCCGGCTGGCTGTTTATAGACCCCGACGAAACCCCGCACCGCTACAACCCCTTTGCCGGCAACGAGTTTAACCGCTTAACCCAGCCTAACGGCCTCATAGACACGCAGGACCTTGACGGCAACGGTATTTTTGATTCGGCCGATTTTACCGCCGGCGGCGATTTCGGCTTTAACGGCGACGCTTTGGTAACCGATTCCGCGTCCTACCCCGGCATAAGCGCCGGCAGCCAGATAGATTACAGCGGCTGGCGGCACTTCCAGCGCGATGTTAATTTTTCCGACGCGATGCGTTGGGGTTCTATTAAGCAGATGCGCATTACTTTAAAGCGCGGCGGGCGCGATAAAGGCACGATAAAGATTGCTAACTTATCCGTCTCCGGCAGCACCTGGAAGTCTTTGGATAACGCCGCGGCGGCGGATGAGAACTTTTTTACCTACGGCATAAACAATATCGACAACCCCGGCTACAAACCCATCTTTAACGACCAGGGCGACGGCGGCGAAGTGTTTAGGGATTTATACGGCTCCGTCAATGAAATGCGCGGGGAAGAAGGCGTAAGCAATATCAAAGAGCAGTCTTTGGCCATAAAGTACGATTTTGCCGCCGCCGCGCAAACTGATTTAAACGCGCAGCGCAACTTTAGCAGGATGGATTTTTCCCAGCACAGGGAGTTTAGATTCCTTTTGTACAACAACGGGCCCGCGCAGGCGGACGCTTCCTTCTATTTGCGCATAGCCACCGATGATAATAATTATAACGAGGTTTCCATCCCGCTGGATTTTGACTCGCGCTCCTATGGCAGCGGGTGGCGGCTGTATACCTTAAAAATGATAGATTTAAACGGCGACGGCGTCCCCGAGCGGTGGGAAAACGCCTCCGCCTACGGCGCAACCACCGACGCTTTGGGCTCGCTTAGCTTTAACAGAGTAAGCACTATTAAAGCCGGCGTGCGCGCCGCCGCGCCCGGCAGCCCGGCCGCCGGCGAAGTGTGGCTTGACGAAGTGCATTTGGCCGATTCGGTGGTAACGCAGGGCAGCGCCTATATGGCCGAGGGTAAAATAGACATAGAAAACTGGCTTGAGGCCGGCGGCAAGTATACGTATATGGACGATACTTTCCAAACCCCCGTGGCGGTGCCCGGTAAACAGAAAAACGAGCGGCACGATTATTATTTAAAACTAAAACGCTTTAAACATCTGCCCGTGGAGGCAACGTATCAAAAAAGCAATACCATAACGCCCGACGTGCTGGACTATAACAGCAGCAATACCGTAAGCCTCCTGGACCAGGGCGAAGTGGACAGGCAAAAGGGCAGCGTAAGGGCGCAGTATATAAACCCCGGCCTCCCGCGCATAGGGGTGGAATATATTTTTGAAGAGACCGATTTTGACAAACTGCAAAGAAACGACGACAGAAAATTTTACGGCGCGACTTTGGATTATGCCCCCGCCTCGCAAAAGCGGTTTATAAGGAATATTTCGGCGGGCACTTCTTTAAACCAAAGTAAGATAGATTATTCCGAGGCTACAATGCTAAGCGCGCCCGGCGGCTATTATAATACCGACGAAACCACCCAAAACTATAACCTAAAGCTGGCTTTGCAGCCATGGCAGGGCGCTTCTATCGCGCCGAGCTACAGCCTTTCCCTGGTGGACGAAAAACGCCGCTATTACGACGACAGCGCAACTATGTTTAAAAACAGGAATTACTCCAAAAGCGCGGCGCAGAACGCCGGCGTAACGGCGGCTTTGCGGTTAAATAAATGGCTTGCCCCCACGGCCGGCTACAGCGTTAATATACGGGAAAATAATAACCTTTTGCCCTTTGAATATTGGTATCAGGACGTTTTGCGCACCTTTGAAGTCGGCGAGGTTAAAAGCGTTAACCGCACCTCCGAGGGCAATATAAGCCTTGCGTTAAACGGCAGGGAGGTTTTTGAAAAATCCAAATTATTAGCCGGCATGACGCTGTCGGCCGCCTATAAACTGCAAGACGGCGACACCTGGGAAAACGTGCAGGACGGCTTTAACTCTTTAGACAAACTATGGGTGCGCAGTT
>JAISVV010000010.1 GCA_031271365.1 Elusimicrobiota bacterium
AGAGGTAACCCTGATAACGCCTGTAGCGATGGAAGAAGGCGTACGTTTTGCCATAAGAGAAGGCGGTAAGACGGTAGGGGCGGGCGTCGTTACTAAAATTATTGAGTAAAAGGCAACCCCTTATTTATACCCCCCTGACCCTTTCGGGCACAGGGGGGTATTTTTTATAAGCGTTTTGCCCTCGCCCCTCTCGGGCCCGCCTACACGGGCGCGCAGGCGCCGCAGGCGTACGCGCCGCCAGGGCCAAAGTGCCCTTGCGGGCATAGGCCTAAAGCCCCTTGCGGCATATTAACGCGGCGGATATACTCAATAGTGTATCTTTTATAAAACCCGGAGGGTTCGCAATGAAATCAGCAGGCATTTTAGTATTAACGTTTTTCTTCTTTCCGCAATTATCTTTTGCTTTTAATTTTTCGCTGCGGCAGGCTAAAGATGATAACCCCAAAGTATACGAACAAATACAGGACACTCTGCGCCAAAAAGAACAAAGCATACGCCAGCGGCTTGAGGAGGAAAGATACAAAGCTTTCAAGGCCAAGGCTGAGGGTATTTTTGACGGGTTTATGACGCTTGCCGCGCAAAATAAAACGGACGAAGCCGTGCAGTATTTTTGCGCAAGCGTAGCCAAAAACAATTTTGTTGATAAAAAAGGCCGCCCCCAGCGAAACGCCGCCAAAGATTATTTTACCTTTAACACCGAAAAATACGAATATCTTGCCTCTGAGCGCATCAGTTTTAAAGGGAGGGGAGGCCTTATCTTCTCTCATGCCCTTTATCTGCGCAGCGGCGGCGCGCGCGTTTTCAGCGACGGGCAGCTTATAAAACTTTTTGACTGCACCTTTGAGCCGGCTTCCTTTGTGGGCCCCTCCAGCGTGGACCTGCTTGTCTATCTGCGGCTGGGGGACGAGCATAAAGAACTTCTTTTACATGTCGCGCAAAGAGACAAATTGCAGCTTAGCCACATTCTTATGTGGAGCAGGACAGAGTATGAAGCTTCAAAAGAGTTAATAAACGCTTTGCTGGCCATTGTGGCGCAAAACGGAGGCAAAGGCATACCCGTTTTTAAAATGACTCTGGATATTTTGCGCGAAAAAATAGACCCGCAAAACGCCGCCGCCCATGCCGGTTTGGACGAGCTTTACAAAGACGCCATTTAACCGCTAAAAACCTATTGCCAAGCATACCGCCTAATTGGTATAATATTTGCAGTAAAGTATATCAGCTGTCTTGAGATGATACCTTATCACCATGGACGCCAGCCCTTAGGGGGGACGCAGCCATGGAAGGTGTTTTCTCGACGTTTAAAGCCGTATAAGCGGCCATAAAAATTGCAGCGAAAAAGATGTAAAAAAGCGGCTGTGTAGCTTTAAAAAACGCGCTATATTTTACGTTGTAAATTTAACTATAAAAAATTAAGGCAAGGTAAATTTGCCTTCAGGATAAAATTAAAATGGCTGAAACCCAAAACAAAAAAACCGCAAAATTAAGCGGCCAGGAAAGGATACGCATTAAACTGCGCTCCTACGACTACAGGATGTTGGATAATTCCGTAGCGCGCATTGTAGACACCGCTAAAAAAACCGGCGCGATAGTTGCCGGCCCCGTGCTTTTACCCGTTAAGATAAAAAAATACACCGTGCTGAGAAGCCCGCATACGGATAAAAAATCGCGCGAGCAGTTTGAAATGCGCATACACAAGCGCCTTATAGATTTAAAAAGCCCCACCGCCAAAACCGTTGACGAGTTAATGAAGCTCGACCTGCCGGCCGGCGTGGACGTAGCCATAAAAAGCAATTAAATAAAGCCCTTTTCCTTATACCCTCGCCCCTTGCGGGAGAGGGCGGGGCGAGGGGCAAAGCCGTACAAATTTCAAACGCGCCGCAAGGCGAAGGCAGAAAACATCGGAACTCTGCTTTAGTAAATAAAGGCGCCGCAGTAAAAAGTATCGCAAAGATAATTTTTATGATGCGGGCTGTAAAAAAGGAACATAAATAAAATGTCAGAAGAAACGCAACAACAAGCCCCGGCGGCAGAAGCCCCGGCGCAAACGGCAAAGGCGGCGCCGGCCACTCTTCGCTTTGTTTTAGGCGAAAAGTTGGGCATGACGCAAGTTTTTGACGAGAAAGGCAACCTTCACGCCGTGTCCGTGGTAAAAGCGGGCCCGTGCAAAATCGTAAGAGTCAGAACCGCGGAAAAGGACGGCTACACCGCCGTCGCCGTAGGCTTTGGCGATAAAAAGGAAAGCAAGCTTAACAAACCCGATTTGGGCAACTTTAAAAAGTTAGGCACGGCTCCTGTAAAACACATTAAAGAATGCCGCCTTGCGGACGTCAACGGCTTTGAAATCGGCCAAATCATAGATTTAGCCGCCGTCTTCAAACCCGGCGATTACGTAGACGTCCAGGGCAAAATAAAAGGCCGCGGCTTTGCCGGCGCGATGAAGCGCCACGGCTTTGCCGGCCAGCCCGCCTCCCACGGCGCCAGCGACAGAGAAAGAGCCCCCGGCGGTTTAGCCTCCAGGCGCTCTTTAGGTAAAGTTTTAAGCGGCCAGCGCATGGCCGGCCACTACGGCTTTGCCACCGCCACCATCTCTAAAATTGAAGTTGCAAAAGTGGACGCGCAAAACAACCTCATTTTCTTAAAAGGTTCCGTGCCCGGCGCAAAGGGCACCATAGTGTCTGTTTTGGAAACTTCCAAACACAAAAAACACATAACGGCAGCGCAGGAACAAAAGTTATCGGCCTCTAAAGCCGCCAACATCAAAGGCGCCGCCAAGAAGAAATAGGAAGGCCAAAAATGGAAATTAAACTTTTAAATATCCAAGGCAAAGAGCAAGGCGCGGTTACCCTGCCGGAGGCAATCTTCGGCAAAAAACCAAACGCCGCCTTTTTGCACGAAGTGGTAACGGCTTTTTTAGCCAACCAGCGCAGCGGCACCGCGGACGTTAAAACCCGCGCCGAAGTGTCGGGCACGGGCAAAAAACCCTGGAAACAAAAAGGCACCGGCCGCGCGCGCCACGGCAGCATGCGCTCGCCTATCTGGCGTCACGGCGGCGTAGCCTTCGGGCCCACGCCCCACAGCTTCAGGCAGGAGCTGCCCGCGGCCAAACGCAGGCTTGCTTTAGCCCAGGCTTTATCGGCCAAACTTATCGAAGACGGCATTATAGTGGTTGATAACTTTGATATCAAAGAGCCTAAAACCAAAGAAGTTTCCGCCGCTTTAAAAGCGCTGTCTGCAGGCCGCAAGCCGCTGATAGTTGCAGATAAAGACGCCAAACTTCTGCGCGCAAGCAAAAACGTCGCCGCTTTAACCAATATGACGCCCGGCGATTTAAACGCTTACGTTGTGCTAAACAGTAGCAAAGTAATCTTTACAAAAGACGCTCTTGGCAAGCTGACCAAATAGGGAGATTAAATTATGACAAAAGTATTTGAAACAATAAGAAAACCTCTCTTAACGGAAAAAAGCTTAATCCTAAGAGACACCGATAATTGTTACGTTTTTGTGGTGGAAAAAACAGCCAACAAACACGAAATCCGCGAAGCGGTGGAAACTATTTTCAACGTAACCGTTGAAAAGGTTGCCACAATCCCGCTGCGCGGCAAAGTCAAAAAAATGGGACGTTTCGCAGGCAAAAGGCCGGATTTAAAAAAGGCCCTCGTCACATTAAAAAAAGGCGATAAAATAGACACGGTTGAAACCGCGTCTAAGTAAGGAGAGCAGTTAAACTATGCCTACAAAGACATTCAGGCCGTATACTCCCAGCAGGAGAACCATTACGGTTGCCGACTTTTCCGAAATAACCAAAACCACGCCGGAGAAAAAACTGACCAAAGGTTTGCGGAAATCGGGCGGCAGAAACAATACGGGGATGATTATGGTGCGCCACATCGGCGGCGGCCATAAGCAAGCCTACAGGAAAATAGATTTTAAGCGGGCAAAGCACGGCGTGCCGGCCAAAGTCGTCTCCATAGAGTACGACCCTAACCGCTCCGCGCGCATCTGCCTCTTAAATTACGCCGACGGCGATAAGCAGTACATGATACACGCTGTCGGTTTAAAAGTCGGCGACGTAGTTATGTCGGGGCCTAAAGCAGATATCAAAGTGGGTAACTGCCTTCCATTAAAAAATATACCCGAAGGTACTTTTATCCACGCCATAGAGCTTAACGTCGGCAAAGGCGCCCAGCTGGCCCGCTCCGCGGGTTCGCAGGCGCAAATTATGGCCAAAGACGGCGGCTACGTCCACATCAAAATGCCCAGCGGCGAAATCAGATTAATCCCTGAAAACTGCTGCGCCACCATAGGCCAGGTTGGCAATGTCGAGCACAACACCGTTGTTATCGGCAACGCCGGCAGAAACCGCCACCGCGGCAAAAAGCCCACCGTGCGCGGCAACGCCATGAACGCCGTAGACCACCCTATGGGCGGCGGCAGGGGCCACAGCAAGGGCGGCAATATACCGCGCTCGCCATGGAACCAAATCGCCCGCGGCTTAAAAACAAGACCGGCCAAAAACTGGGATTGGATGATTATTAAAGACAGGCGCAAAAACCAGTCCGGAGCTAATTAATTATGTCAAGATCAACAAAAAAAGGTCCTTTCGTGGACCATAACCTTCTTGAAAAGGTGGAGGTAATGTCCCCCGCCGATAAAAAGCCCATAAAAACCTGGGCAAGAGCCTGCACGATAGTCCCGCAGTTTGTGGGGCACACGTTCCTGGTGCATAACGGCCGTAAATTTTTACCCGTTTACATCAGCGAGCGCATGATAGGCCACAAACTGGGCGAATTTGCGTTCACCAGAACGTTTAAAGGCCACGGCGGCATGACCAAAGAGTCCAAGGCCCTTAAATAACGGAGATTTATAAATGGAAGCTTGTTCAAAAGCAAAATTTCAAAGATACGGCAGCAGGAAAGTCGGTTTACTGCTTGACCTCGTGCGCGGCAAAAGCGTAAAGCAGTCGGCGGGTATTATACCCTTTTCCGGCTTGCGCTGCAGCGACATGGTGCAAAAGGTAATCAACTCCGCCGCCGCTAACTTAGCCGTTAAAAACGGCAGCAAAGATATGGATTTATCCAAAATCTATATCAAAGAGGCTTATGCCAACATAGGCCCCATGAAACACTTAAAACGCATTCAGCCCGGCCCGCAAGGCAGAGCAATGCCTTATAAGAAGAACGTCTGCCACCTCACCGTGATAGTGAGCGACGAAAAGGGAGGGCGTAAATAATGGGTCACAAGATACATCCAAGGGGCCTTAGGCTCGGCTACACGCAGGACTGGCAGTCACGCTGGTTCGCGCCTAAAAATATGCCTGCCCTGATTATGGAAGATTTTCAAATCCGCAATATGGTAGAGAGCCGCTTTCAACTGGCGGCGGTTTCGGCCGTCGGCATTGAAAGGGCCGGCTCCTTCCTGCGCGTTAACATACACACGGCGCGCCCGGGCGTGGTTATCGGTAAAAAAGGCGCCGATATCGAAACCCTGCGCA
>JAISVV010000065.1 GCA_031271365.1 Elusimicrobiota bacterium
ACGAGATTATAGTATTCCACAGCCTAAACAAAGAGCATATGATGCAAATTTTAGAGCTAAACCTAAAAAGCATTGACGAAAAACTGGCCGCGCAGGACTTGCGCATAAAATTTACCAAAGAAGCCAAAACATTCTTGGTAGACAACGGCTTTGACCCCAAATACGGCGCGCGCCCCCTGCTGCGCACCCTGCAGCGCGAACTGGAAGACCCGCTTGCCGAATATATCCTTGAAAACCGCTTCCCCCCCAAAACCGAAATCACGGCCGACTTTGACAAAGAAAAGGATAAAATGGTTTTCAAAGCCAGCAAACCCCGCGCAGGCAAAAAGTGCGATATTGAGTAGTCTTTAAGCGCGGGGGGTTTTATATTTGCCCTCTGCGCCGCGCGGCGGTAAAAGCGCGCAATACCTTGCGCGCGTATCGTATCAAGTGGATTTTACCTCTCCCCCGCCGCGCGGCGGGGGAGAGGTCGACGCGAAGCGACGGGAGAGGTGGATAAAATTTCCGCTTTACGGCGTACCCGCCCCTCCCCTCACTCGATGTCGCTCGCGCAGCCCTCTGCGCTCATAAATGGACGCAGAGGGAATAACAAATAGAACAAAATATAGAACATTGACTTTTGTAAAAAAATATTCTAAAGTATTTATGTGCTAAAAGTTTCCTGCATATCCCCCTCGCCCCTTGCGGGAGAGGGCCGGGGTGAGGGGACATAAGAATAATTCCGTTTAAGGAGATAAAAACCATGAGCAGCGCGGATAAAAATGCGGATAAAGAGAAGGCTTTGCAGCTGGCTTTAAGCCAGATAGAAAAATCTTTCGGCAAGGAGGCCATTTCAAGGCTGGGCGACAACAGCGTTAAGCAGGTGGAGGCCATACCCACCGGCGCGTTTTCTTTGGATTTAGCCTTGGGCATCGGCGGCATACCGCGCGGCAGAGTGATAGAAATTTACGGCCCCGAAGCCGGCGGCAAAACCACCTTAAGCCTGCACATCGCCGCCGAAGCGCAAAAGAAAGGCGGCACCGTCGCCTTTATTGACGCTGAACACGCGCTGGACCCGGTTTACGCCTCGCTCATCGGGGTAAATATTGACGAACTGCTGATCTCCCAGCCCGACAGCGGCGAACAAGCCCTGGAAATCGCCGAAAAGCTGGTGCGCTCCGGCGCTTTAGACCTTATTATTATAGACTCCGTCGCCGCCCTTGTGCCCCAGGCCGAAATTGAAGGCGAAATGGGCGACGCGCACGTCGGCCTGCAGGCGCGCTTAATGTCGCAGGCTTTGCGCAAACTTACCAGCCTTTTGGCCAAAACCAAAACCAGCATTATTTTTATCAACCAGCTAAGGCAAAAAATCGGCGTGATGTTCGGCAACCCGGAAACAACCCCCGGCGGCTTGGCCTTAAAGTTTTACTCTTCCGTGCGCTTAGACGTGCGCAAAATAGAAAACCTTAAAAACGGCGAGCATATCATCGGCACGCGCGTGCGCACCAAAGTGGTTAAAAACAAAGTTGCCCCGCCTTACAGGCAGGCCGAGTTTACCATGCTGCACGGCGAGGGCATATCAAAAGAAGCCTGCCTCTTAGACATGGGGGTGGATAATAATGTAGTGGAAAAAAGCGGCAGCTGGTTTATCTACAACGGCGAAAAACTTGGCCAAGGCGCCGAAAACGCCCGCCAATACCTAAAAGACAACCCCGAAGTAGCGGGCAAAATAGAAGATAAACTTAAAGAAATGTTTTTAGGCCCCAACGCCGCCATACCCGCCGGCAAAGCCAAAAAAACCGCCCCAAAGGCGTAAAAAATTAACACACAAAAGCCGCCTGAAAACAGGCGGCTTTTTTTAGTACCATAAACTTATGCTTATTTTAGAGGAATACCAAAACCACCTGGCCTTCGAGCGGCAGCTTGCCAAAAACACCATAGCCGCCTATCTGCGCGACGTTAAAGAATACCTTGCCTTTTGCCGCATAAACCACACCGCGCCAGAAGCCGCCCTGCCCGAGTTTTTGGATACCTACGTCTACTACCTTAGAACCGGCCGCATTTTGGCGCCCTCAAGCGTATTTCGCAAAATGGAGGCGGTTAAAAACTTTTACAAATTCCTGTTAATAGAAAGCGTCATCAAGCAGGACCCGACGCGCTTTCTGCTGTCCCCGCGCGTGCTGAAAAAAGTGCCCCAGCAGCTTACGCCGCAAGAGATGGAGCGGCTTTTAACCTACCCCGCGCGCGATTTTCACCAATGGCGCGTGTTGGCGATAATAAATCTTTTTTACGCCACCGGCATACGCGTAAGCGAGCTTATAAACCTGCGGCTTGAAAATATAAATTTAAAAGAAGGCTGGGTTTTGGCCTTCGGCAAAGGCGGCAAGCAGCGTTTTGTGCCCGTAAACGCCCAGGCGTGCGAGGTTGTGGCCCGCTACCTTGATTTGCGCGCGGCCAAATTTGCCGCCGCGCAAACCGGCAGCGAGGTGTTTTTAAACCGCGAAGGCAAAAAAGTAAGCCGCATAATGGTATGGAAGGATATAGAGGCTTTAGGCCGCGCCGCGGGCATAACAAGACGCGTGCACCCGCATTTGTTCAGGCATACTTTTGCCTCGCATATGCTAAAAGGCGGGGCCGATTTGCGCGC
>JAISVV010000145.1 GCA_031271365.1 Elusimicrobiota bacterium
CTGGGCGGGCCGCATCAGCTTATTAACGCCGCGAACGCCGTTGAGGCCGCGTTTGCTTTGCGGCGGCAGGTAGGGGCAGTCGGTCTCCAGCATTAAATAATTAAGGCCGATTTTTTTAAACGTTTCGCGCAAATCATTATTTTTTTTGTAGCCCACAATGCCGGTTACGCCTATTAAAAGCCCTAAATCAAGGGCCGCTTTTGCGTCTTCGTAGCGGCCGCTGAAGCAGTGCATAACCCCGCCTTGCAGGTTTGCGGTTTTAAGCGCGGCAAAGAGGTCTTTATACGCGCTAAAATCGTTTTCTTCTTTGCCTTTGCGGCAATGCAGGACGACGGGTTTTTTAACCTCTGCGGCCAAAGCCAGCATGGCGTCAAGCGCTTGCCGCTGGGTTTGCTTGGGGGAAGAATCCTCGTAAAAGTAATCAAGGCCTATCTCGCCCACGGCGCGCGTAAGCGGGCTTTGCAGAAACGTTTTTAAGACGGGCAAATGCGTCTCTTTAAACTGCGCGGCGGCGATAGGGTGCAGGCCGCAGACGGGGTAAATTTTATTTTTATATTTTTCTGCCAGCGTTATGCCGCTTTGCCATTCGCCGGGCTCGCAGGCGATTTCTATAATATGGCTTAAACCGGCGGCAAAGGCGTTTTGTATTACTTCGTCCCTGTCCACGTCGAAGGCCGGGTCGTTAATATGGGCGTGGGAATCTATAAAAACCATTTACTTTACCTCTATATCGTCTTCCGTCATGTCGGGGCGTATGCCGAAGCGCGTCAGACAAAAATCGTATTTAATCGGGTCCTGCGGGCAAAAAACGGCAAACGCGCTGGAAATTTCCAGGGCGGTTTTCATATCGGCCTGCTTTCTGGCGGTAAGGCCCAGCTTGCGCGCCACGCGGTGCATATGCACGTCCAAAGGCACAATAAGGCCGCTTGCGGGCACTTTGGTCCAAAAACCGGGGTCTACCTCGTCGCGGCGCGCGGCCCAGCGTAAAAACAGGTTTAAACGCTTTAGCGCGCTGTTTTTGGAAGGGTCGGGTATTAAAGTGTTTACGGGGCCGCAGGCGCGTAAAGCCGCGGCAAAAGCGCGCAAGGCGCCCAGGTGTTTTTTATCTTTGCGGTAATGCGAGTAAAACAAGTTTTCCAGGCTGCCGTGTTCTTTTAAAATTTGGCCCAGCGCGCGCAAAAAGTTAACCAACTCTGCCTGCGCGGTAAAGCGGTATTTAAAGCCTTTATAAACGGCGTTAAGCGTTTTTTTATCGGCCGCTAGTAAAAATTCTTTAGGGCTTGGCCCCATGGCGGCAAGTATTTTATCCACGTTTTTAATAATCTGCTTAACATTGCCATAAGCAAAAGAGGCGGCTATAAGGGCGGCAAGCTCTCTGTCGGGGTTATTTTTGTACTGCCGGATAAACTGCAAAGGGTCCGGCGGGATTAAATGTGCCTTATTATATTTTTTGTATAGACTATCCAGATACTTTTTTGATACCATAAGCTAATCTTATCATTTATGGAAAGTTATGACACTCAGCGCCCTTTTCCCGGAGCACAAAGCCTTGCCGTCAACGGAAGTTGCCGGCATAACGGATAACTCTAAAGAAGTCGGCCCGGGATATGTGTTTTTTGCCGTAAAAGGCCACACCGTAGACGGGCACGATTTTATCCCCGCCGCCATAAAACAAGGCGCGGCGGCCATAGTTACGCAGCAGGATATCGCGCCTTTAAACGTCAGCGTGATAAAAGTGCCCGATATTGCCGCCGCCATGGCCCGCGCCGCCTGCGCGTTTTACGGCAACCCGGCGCAAAGCCTAAACGTTATCGGCATAACCGGCACAAAGGGTAAAACAAGCATTTCTTATTTATTGGAAAGCATTTTGCAAACCGCCGGCAAAAGCAGCGGCGTTTTTGGCACGATTAACTACCGCGCCGCCGGCAAAGTTTTAGCGCCCGCGCCAAACACGACGCCCGCCGCGCTTACGCTGCAAAAGATGATAAAACAGGCCAAAGACGCCGGCGTAAAAGTTTTGGTGAGCGAGGTTTCCTCCCACGCGTTGGAACTAAAAAGAGTTCAGGGCATTAATTTTAACACGGCCGTCTTTACCAATTTACAGCGCGACCACTTGGACTTCCACGAAACTTTTGAAAATTATTTTGCCGCCAAGAAGAAATTGTTTGAAAATCTGATAAGCCCGCAAAATACCAAAAAAAACAATACCGCGATTATAAATATTGACGATGAATACGGCCAAAAACTGGCCGCTTTTTTGGAAGGTAAAATACGGGTTATAACCTGCTCTTTGCAAAATAAAGCCGATTTTACGGCAGCGGACATACGGCCCTCCTTAGACGGCGTAACCTTTAAAATTAACGGCCAGGGCGCGCGCATAAATCTATTGGGCCGCCATAATGTTTACAACGCGCTTGCCGCCGTCGCCGCGGCGCATACGCTTGGCATAAATTTAGAAACCGCAACAGAGGGCCTTGCCGCTTTAAAAGGCGTGCCCGGCCGCATGGAGCGCGTTGATTTGGGGCAGGGTTTTTACGTGTTTGTGGATTTTGCGTATACAAACGAATCCATGCAAAAAGCGTTTGAGGTTGTGGCGCAGTTTAAAAAGGGCAAAATATTTATCGTCTTCGGCTGCGGCGGCCAGCGCGACAGGACAAAGCGCCCTCTTATGGGGCAAACCGCGGTAAAAAACGCCGATTTTGTTTTTTTAACCAACGATAATCCCCGCGCGGAGGACCAAAAACAAATATTTGCAGATATTTTAGCCGGCATGCAAGGCGCGCAAAATTATAAAGTTATCCCCGACCGCCGCGCCGCGATACAAGAGGCGATACAAGCCGCCGGTAAAAATGATATCGTGATAATAGCCGGCAAAGGGCACGAGGATTACCAAATCTTGCCGGCCGGGAAAATCCATTTTTCCGACAGGGAAGAGGCCGCCGCGGCCATTAAAAAATATGTTTACAAAAGCTAAATTTAAAAATAAAAAAGCCTGCGTTTTGGGCATGGGCAAAAGCGGCGTTGCCGCGGCTCGGCTTTTAAAACGGCAAGGTTTTAAAGTGCTGCTCTCCGAAGAGCAGCCCAAACCTTTGCCCGCCGGCCTTGAAGGCATAGACACCGAAACCGGCGGCCACAGCGCAAAAATTTTTGACTGCGATTTTTTTGTTAAAAGCCCGGGCATAAGCCACGGCCACGCCGTTATTAAAAAAATTAAAAAGCTGAAAAAGCCCCTCTTCAGCGAGATAGAAATTGCCCTGGCCTTCGCGCCCAGGGACATTAAACTTTTTGCCATAACCGGCACCAACGGCAAAACCACCACCACCCAGCTTTTAAGCGAAATACTAAACGCCCACTGCGCGCGCGGCAAAGAAAAGCGCAAAGTATACACCGTTGGCAATATAGGCACGCCCCTTGCCGCCATAGCCGATAAAATGGCCCCGGGCAGTTTTGTTGTGACGGAAGTTTCCAGCTACCAGCTGGAAGACAGCAGCTACCTGCGCCCGCGCGTAGCCGCCATTTTAAACATAACGCCGGACCATCTTGAGCATCACGGCGGCATGGCCAAATACGGCGCCGCCAAAGCGCGCATTTTTGCCGACCAAAAAAACACCGACGCGCTTATAATAAACGGCGGCGATAAAAACTGCGTTAAATTTATAAAACAAGCCAAAAGCCGCGTTTTAAGTTTTTCAGCGGCGGCGGCGCATGCGGTTAAAGTGGATGTATTCTACGACGGGGACGAAATTATTTTTTCCGGCGGGCAGCGGCTAAAACCGCCAAAACTTCTTTTGGGTTTGCATAATATAGAAAACGCCATGGCCGCCGCTTTAATGGCTTTTGCCGCCGGCGTAAGCGCGGCGTCCGTGCAAGCCGGCTTTGACGTCTTTAGCTGCCCGGAGCACCGCATAGAATATTTTGCGCAGCGCAAAGGCGTTAAGTGCTACAACGATTCTAAGGCGACAAATGTGGATTCTACGCTCATCGCTTTAAAAGCCTTGCAAAGCCAAAATAAAATTTGGATTATTTTAGGCGGCCGCGATAAAGGCGCGCCCTATCAGCCGCTGATACCTTATCTAAACCGCTACGGCAAACACGCCGTTTTAATAGGCGAGGCCGCGCCTTTGATTAAAAAAGAGCTTGCGGGCCGCTTCCCCGCGACGGAAAAGGGCGATATCAAAAACGCGGTTGATTTTATTTTTGCAGGCGCGGCGCCGGGCGATATTATGCTGCTTTCCCCCGCGTGCGCCTCTTTTGACCAATTTACCGGCTTTGAAGAGCGCGGCAGGTTTTTTAAACAAATAGTGCGCGACTACATTAAGGCGCATAAGTAACGCTGCTGCCCGTGCCTTCGGCCCGCAATGCTTTAAAAACTTTTGGAGACGTTCAGCAGGCATTCTTTGCACGCGCCGCGCTCAAAGGATTTGCTTTCTATGGCTTTTAGTATTTGCCGCGCAAAGGCGGTAAGGGTTGGGTCGCGCGCGCCTAAAACTAAAATAACGTCGCCCGGCTGCGCGCAGGCGGCCATATCCGCGGCGGTTTCGTTCCTGCAGGGCAAAAACTTTACGTTGACGCCTTTCTTTTTTAAACCCTCGTATATCCTGGAGGAAGAAACCCCTTTGGCAATCTCTCCGCCGGCGTAGTAAATCTCGCCCAGCCAAAGCATATCCCGCGCGCGTATATTGGCGGAAAATTCTTCTATAAACTCTTTTGCCAAAAGCTGCACCGAGGCAAAAGCGTGCGGCTGGAAAAACGTTAAAACGCGTTTGCCGCGCAAATGCGCCGCTTTTAAAGTGGCGGCGGCTTTATGCGGGTTGTGGGCAAAATCGTCTATAACTTCTATATCGTTAATTTTGCCGACGGAATTAAAGCGGCGGTAGACGCCTTTAAAATTTTCAAGCGCCTGCGCGGCGGTTTTTAAATCAACGCCCGTTTCTTTGGCGGCGGCTATGGCGGCCATGGCGTTTTTAATATTATGTTCGCCGGGCAGGTTTAGTTTAAAAGGCACGCCGTCCGCTTCAAAGGTAGAGCCAAAGCCGCTAAGTTTGATATTTGCCGCAAAAGTATCGCCGCCGCCAAGGCCGAATGTTTTTGCTTTAGGCGCGATTTGTTTAAGTTTGTTTTCCTGCGCGTTAACGATAAATTTGCCGCAATTGATATAAAATTTTTGGAAGTAGCCTTTTAAAACGTCCAGTTCTTTATGGTCTTTGGCCAGGTTAAGCATTACGCCGATTTTGGGGTGATAGTTAACCAAGGTGCCGTCGCTTTCGTCGGCTTCCATCACTAAAATATTGCTTTTGCCGGCGTACACATTGCCGTATAAACCTTGCTCCTGCAAAGAAAGCAGCGCGCCGCCGGTGATTAAAGAAGGCTCTTTACCGGCGTGCTTTAAAATTTCAAACAACATAGCCGTGGTGGTGCTCTTGCCGCTGGTGCCAGATATTGCGATAGTTTCATGCTCGCGCACGTGTTTTGCAAGCAGGTCGGAGCGGTGCAAAATTTCTATGCCCAGCTCTTTGGCTTTGGCGATTTCGGGGTTGTCGGGTTCTATGGCGGTGGTCAGCACTGCCATTTGCGTTTTTGCGTCTATGCCGCTGGCGTCCTGCGGGTAAATTTTAACGCCCAGTTTTGTTAAATAATCCCAAACGGGCAGCTTAGTGTAGCCTTTGTTTATCAATCGGTCGGAGCCGGTAACCTCGTCGCCGGCCATGGCGTGCAGCTGCGCCAAAGCGCTCATGCCTATGCCGCCCACGCCGACGAAGTGTATCTTCATACTATGCTCTTTACAAAATCCGCCATATTGTAAAAACCGCCTTTTTGTTTTACAAGCCAGCCGGCCACGCGCAGCGCGCTGGCGGCAAGCATTTTGCGGTCTAAAACTTTATGGGTTAAGATAATTTCCTCGTCATTCTGCGGCGAGGTAAAGGTTACGCTGTGCGTGCCCGGCACCGCGCCGATACGCTCGTAAGTAATATCCTGCGGCGCAAAGTTAAGCGCGGCGGCAAGGCTTTTAGCGGTGCCGCTGGGCGCGTCTTTTTTTTGGGCGTGGTGCGCTTCGTGCATGGCTTTGCCGTAGCCGGCAAACAAGGCGTCAGCCTCTTGCGCCAGGCGCGTAAACAAAAATACGCCGATACTTACGTTGGGCGAGTAAAAAACCGGTATATCTTCTTCCTCCGTTATGGCGTCTAAAAAACTTTGCGGCAGGTTGGTGGTGCCCGTTAAAAAGGCGGCTTTGTGTTTTTTGGCAAGCTCGTACGCCTGCGCCGCGCCCTCGGGCAGCGAAAAATCTATTACTAAATCAAAATCGCCCTCGACGGCCTGGCCTTCTTCGCGCGACGCGGCAACGCGCATATCCGCGCTTTGCCCGATAAGCCCGGCCAGCGCGCGGCCCATTTTGCCGTTTGCGCCGTTGATTAAAACATTAATCATTAAAAAATTTCTCCATCAGATATTGCGCTATCTGCCGGCCGTTTAACGCCGCGCCTTTTAGCAGATTGTCAAACGTTATCCACATATGCAGCACGTTTTTATCCTCGGCGTCAAGGCGCAGGCGCGAGATAAAAACCTCGTCCGTGCCGGCAATTTCTTTTGGCGTGTAAATTTTGCCGTCGCAGATAATGCCTTTGTGCGCGGCCAGCAGCGCGGCAACTTTTTGCAAATCAAAATCCTCTTTGGCGCGTATGGTTGCGCCAAGGCTGTGGCCCGTGTGCACGCCGACGCGCACGCAGTGGCAGCGCACTTTTATGGAAGGCAGGTTTAAAATTTTGCGCGTTTCGTCGGCGCCTTTTTGCTCTTCGGTTGTTGCGCCGTTTTCCTGTATAGAGCCCACGGCCGGCACGCAATTTTCGCGGTACGGCGAGTCGGGCCGGGCATAATCTTCCAGCAGCAGCTTGCCGCCGCCGGATATGGCCTGATACGAGCAAAAGAAAGCCTCCTGCAGCGTGTAATGCGGCTTTAAAGCGTTAAGCGCCATTATAAGCCCCGTCGACGTGCAGTTTGGGCTGGCGATAAGTTTTGTTTGCGCGCTAATCGTTTCGGGGTTAAC
>JAISVV010000039.1 GCA_031271365.1 Elusimicrobiota bacterium
GTCGGTAAATTGTTCGCAGCCGGCGTAAGAGGCAAAATCGCAGTAAATACATTTGCTGCGGCAAAAAGGAATATGGATATAAAGCCCGCGCATTATTTGCCCGCGGCGGCGGCCCAGTCCAGGTAGCTTTGCATAAAGCCGTCGATATCGCCGTCTATAACGCCTTGCACGTTGGAGGTTTCGTGCCCGGTGCGCAAATCTTTTACAAGCTGGTAGGGCATAAACACGTAGGAGCGTATCTGATGGCCCCAGGCGATGTCGCCCTTTTCGCTGTAGTGGCGCTCGGCCTCGGTGCGTTTTTTATCCAGCTCTATCTCGTAAAGTTTGGCTTTAAGCATTTTTAAAGCGCGCGTTTTGTTTTGCAGCTGCGAGCGTTCCACCTGGCAGGCGACAACGACGCCGGTGGGCTTGTGCAAAATGCGCACGGCCGTTTCAACCTTATTGACGTTTTGGCCGCCCGCGCCGCCGGAACGCGAAGTGGTTATCTCCAAATCTTTATCCAAAATTTCTATGTTGATATCGTCTTCCACGTCGGGCAGAACGTCTAAAGAGGCAAAAGACGTATGCCGCCTGGAGTTAGCGTCAAACGGCGAAACGCGCACCAGGCGGTGCACGCCGTTTTCGCCTTTTAAAAAGCCGTAGGCGTAGGGGCCCTCTATAAACATGGTGACGTTTTTTACGCCGGCTTCTTCGCCGGGCAGCAGGTCGGTTATCGTTACTTTAAAATTATGCTGCTCCGCCCAGCGGGTGTACATGCGCAGCAAAATATCGGCCCAGTCGCAGGATTCGGTGCCGCCCGCGCCGGCGTGTATGCTGACTATGGCGTTAAGCCTGTCGTCGGGTTTGGAAAGTTTGGCCTTAAACTCGGCCTTGGCTAAGGCGGCTTCTAAGGTTTCTAAGGTGCGCTGCACGTCTTTTAGGCTTTCTTCTTCGCCCAGTTCTTTGGCCATTTCAAAAAGTTCTTTATAATCGCGCCAGCCGTGGCTCATGGATAAATAGCCCTCTACGTCGGTTTTAAGCGCGTCAATTTCTTTGGAAATCATTTTTGCTTTATTGGAATCCGCCCAAAAATCCGCTTTTGCGGCAAGCGCTTCTTTGGCGGCAAGGTCTTTTTGTTTTTGCTCTATTTTTTGGATTTTGTAGAGGTTATCAAGCCTTTGTTTTATTTCCGTAAATTTATTTTCCGTATCTTTAGTTTCCATTAATCCGCCTTAAAAGCCGCCGCGTATATCCACGCCGATAAAGTTAAAATTAAACAAATAACCGCAAACAAATCGCCGTGCTTGGAATAAAAGGTAGGCTGCGCCTGCGGGTTGTAGGCAAAGGCCAAGACAGCGCTGTCCTGCTTATCGCGCGGGGAGAGGTATTTAACCTCGCCAAAGGGGCTTATCCACGCCGAAACGCCCGTGTTTGTGGAACGCAGCAGCGGCAGCCTTGCCTCCGCCGCGCGGAAAATATTCACGCGCAAATGCTGCTCCGCCGCGGCGGTGTCTAAAAACCAGCCGTCGTTAGAGATGTTTACAAAAAACTTTGCGCCCGCGCGCGCCTGCGCGCGCCATAAAACGGGGAACAAACTTTCAAAACATATTGTAGGGCCTAAAGAAACGCTTTGAGCGCCCCGGCCGTCGTCAAAATTTAAAGTGAAAAGTTTGCCTTTGTCTTTGCCCGGCTCAAACGCGCCCGTAAAAGCGTTTATACCCAGGCGGCCGTAAAAAGAATGAAAATATTTATCAAGCGGCAAAAACTCGCCAAAGGGCACTAATTTATTTTTGTTGTAAACCTCTTTAAGGCCGCGCTCGTCAAACAAACCGGCGGAAACGTATTCCCGCCCGTCTTTTATATATGCGCTGCCGGTAAGCTGCGCCGCGCCGTAGGTTTGGGCAAGCTGCGTCATAAAATCGTAATACTCGCCCTCCTGAAAATAACCGGGGTAAGAGCTTTCCGGCCAGAGCGCAAGTTTTACGTTTTTATCTTTAAGCATTTGGCTTTGGTGGTAAATAGAGTAGGCGACGTCTTCCTCGTACCCCTCAAGCATAAACTGATGAGTATCGGGCTGCATTAAAGCGGCCATAAATTTTTGTTGGTTTTGCTCAAACAGCTTTGTTTGTTTGATAAAGATATTTTCGCCGGCTAAAAAGCAAACGGGCAGCAAAACCAACGGCAGCGCCAGATAGGCTATGCGCGCCGTTTTAGGCATTTTGCCGCAGGCCGCGTAAGCAACGCAAAAGCCGGCAAGCGCAATTAAAAAACTAATGCCGTACGCGCCCGTGAAAGAAGAGATTTGTATCAAATTAACGTTTGCATATTGCGTATAGCCCAAAACAAACCAAGGGAACGCCGCGGTAAAATAGGCCAGCAGCTGGTGCAAAAACTCAAAGGCCGCCCACGCGCAGGCGGCCAAAAGCGGCAAGGCCGATTTTATCTTGCGCAAATAAAAACAGCACCAGGCAAAAAAACCGAATTGTAAAGAAAGTATTACGGACAAACCCGAAACGGCGGCAAAAGCCAAAGGCTTGCTGTCCGTGCCAAAATACACCGTGGGCATTATCCAATAAAGTATGCCCATGTAGGTAAGCGCGCCGACGCCGACGCCGTAAAAAAAACTGCGCCCCGCGCTTTTTATATTTAAAACGCCGAAGGCAAAAGGTATAAAAGCAAGCCACGCCGCAAAAGGATAGGGCTTGGCGATATAGCTTTCTATCAAAAATCCCGCTGAAGCAAATAAAGTTAAAACTATAATAAAATCGTTAAAAACATCGCGCAAAAAAACCCTTACGCGGCCGGGCTTTGTTTTTTGGGGCAGCTGGCTGCCCAAAAGTTTAAGCCCCTCGGTATTATACACGAAGGCTTTTTCTTGCGCCGGCTCTTTTTTGCCGCCGCAGAGCAGGTTTTTTATTTTCCGCAGCATTTTTTGTATTTTTTGCCGCTGCCGCACGGGCATAAATCGTTGCGGCCGATTTTGCCGGGCTCTTGCGCGCCGGTTTCGCGCGCGGCTTGGGCAAGCTGCTCCCGTTTAATTTCGGCCGGCGTGCGCCTGGGCGGCAGCTGCAGCCTGAAAATATATTCCACCACCAAATCCCTAACGCGCGTCATCATGTTTTCATAAAGCGCGTAAGATTCTTTTTGATACTCTATAAGCGGGTCCTTTTGGGCGTAGCCGCGCAGGCTTACGCTTTTTTGCATTTGGTCCAGCTCGTAGAGGTGCTGCTTCCAGCTTTGGTCTAAAATTTGCAAAAACAGCATGCGCTCAATTTCGGCGAAATCTATGCTTTGTTCTTTAAAATACTCCGCGCGGGTTTTATAGACTTCTTTTATTTTGCTTTCTATTTCTTCCAGCGCCTGTTTTTTGTTTTTAGCGGTTTGCGGCGTCAGGTTGATATCGGCGGTAAAGACGCGTTTTAAATACGCGTTGAGGCTGGCAAAATCGCTTTGGGCGGGGGCGCGCTCGTTGTAATAACGCTCCACCACTTCCTGCGCGCTTTCCATAATCATGCTGTTTATGCGCTCTGTAAAGTTTTTGCCGTCTAAAATGGCGTTGCGCAGGCCGTATACCGCCGTGCGCTGCTGATTCATAACTTTATCGTAGTCCAAAAGGTGCTTTCTTATATCGAAGTTATGCCCTTCAACGCGGCGCTGTGCGCCTTCTATGTGTTTAGATATCAGCGGGTGTTCAATGGCTTCGTCGTCTTTCATGCCTAAGGTGGTCATGACGGAGGCTATGCGCTCGCTGCCGAAGAGGCGCATTAACTCGTCGTCTAAGGCCACAAAAAATTTGCTTGCGCCTTTATCGCCCTGGCGCGCGCAGCGGCCGCGCAGTTGGTTATCAATGCGGCGGCTTTCGTGCCGCTCCGTGCCTAAAACCGTAAGGCCGCCGTTTTGGGCTATAAAGCATTGTTCGTCTTTATCGCACGGGTTGCCGCCTAAGACGATATCCGTGCCGCGGCCGGCCATATTGGTGGCGATGGTAACCGCGCCTTTTTTGCCGGCCTGGCTGATGATTTGGGCTTCCATCTCGTGATATTTGGCGTTTAAAACTTTATGCGGTATGCCTTTGGCGCGCAGTATATTTGAAAGCTGCTCGGACTTTTCTATAGACCGCGTGCCCACCAAAACGGGCAGGCCCTTTTTCCAAAGCGTTTCCACTTCTTTGGCCACGGCGGCGAATTTGGCCTTCTCGTTTTTATAAATAGCGTCGGGGAAGTCTTTGCGCGCTAAAGCGCGGTTTGGCGGTATTTCCACCACGTCTAATTTATATATTGTCCAAAACTCGCTTGCTTCCGTCATGGCGGTGCCGGTCATGCCCGAGAGCTTTGTGTAAAGTTTAAAAAAGTTTTGGAAGGTGATTGTGGCCAAAGTCTGGTTTTCTTCTTTTATAGCCATGCGCTCTTTGGCTTCCACCGCCTGGTGCAAGCCGTCCGACCAGCGGCGGCCCGGCATAAGGCGGCCGGTAAATTCGTCCACTATAATAATTTCGCCGTCTTTGATTACGTACTGCACGTCGCGCTCGTAGAGGTGGTGCGCGCGCAGGGCCTGGTTAATGTGGTGCACCCATTCGGATTCAACGTCGTTATAGATATTGGGTATGCCAAGCAGTTTTTCAGACTTACCGACGCCCTGCTCCGTTAAGGTGACGGTGTGGTTTTTTTCGTCTATTAAAGCGTCGTAGCCGGCGGATAAGTCTTCGCCGGAGTATTTGGCGTTAACTTCGTCCTTTTCGGTTATTTTGCGTATTTTTAAAGACGGGATTAACTTGTTAACGATATAATATTTATCGGTTTTTTGGTCGCTCGGGCCCGAGATTATTAAAGGCGTTCTGGCTTCGTCTATCAAAATAGAGTCAACTTCGTCTACGATACAAAAATTTAATTTGCGCTGCACGCGCGCGGCGGCCTGCACAACCATATTATCGCGCAGGTAGTCAAAGCCCAGCTCGTTATTGGTAACGTAGGTGATATCTTTTTGATACATTATTTTGCGGTCTTCGTTGCTCATGTCGTGGTTGATGTAGCCTACCGATAAACCCAAAAATTCGTGTATGGGGCCCATCCACTCGCGGTCGCGCTTGGCAAGATAGTCGTTGACGGTTACCACGTGCACGCCAAGGCCGCTTAAGCCGTTTAGATAAGAAGGCAACGTGGCCACCAAAGTTTTGCCCTCGCCGGTGCGCATTTCGGCGATTTTGCCTTGGTGCAAAACAATGCCGCCCAACATTTGCACGTCGTAGTGGCGCAGGCCCAAAACGCGTTTGGAGGCCTCGCGCACGACGGCAAAGGCCTCGGGCAGCAAATCTTCCAGCGCGGCGCCGGCGGCGAGTTTTTGTTTAAACTCGCTTGTTTTATTTTTAAGGCCTTCATCCGTAAGCGCGGAGATTGCGGGCTCAAACGCATTTATTTGCTCCACCAGCGGCTGGAGTTTTTTTAACTCGCGCTCGCTTTTGGTGCCAAAGATTTTGTTGATGATATAGTTGAACATTATAAGTCTCCTTACACGGGGCAGACGCCTTGTTTGAAGGGCGAAATTTCCCGCAGCCGCTTAACGATGGCGGGCATAACTTCTAAAATTTTTTGCACTTCTTCCTGCGTGTTGTATTTGCTTAAACTAAAGCGGATAGAGCCATGCGCAAACTGGAAAGGCACGCCCATGGCGCGCAAAACGTGCGAAGGCTCTAAAGAGCCCGACGTGCACGCCGAGCCCGAGGACGCGCAAATGCCGTATTCGTCCATTAACATTAAAATGCTTTCGCCCTCTATATAGCCAAAGCTGATATTGGTTGTATTGGGCAGGCGGCTTTGTATGTCGCCGTTTATTTTTGCGTCTTGTATCAGCGTTGTTAAGCCTTCTTCCAGCTTATCGCGCAGCGGGGAGATATGGCTTTGGTATAAAGCTAAATTTTGCGCCGCAAGCTCGGCCGCGCGGCCAAAGCCCACGGCGCCGGGCACATTTTCTGTGCCGGCGCGGCGGTTCTTTTCCTGATG
>JAISVV010000062.1 GCA_031271365.1 Elusimicrobiota bacterium
CGAAAAAGGCGCCGCGCTTTTAAGCGGGTTTAAAAAGAAAGTGGCTAAAAAAGATTACCACAAACTTATTGAAAGCGGCAAAATTATGGGCGCTTTGGCGCGCCATAAAGTTAAAGCCGGCGATGCGTTTTTTATCCCAGCAGGCCGCGTGCACGCCATAGGCAAAGGCATAGTTTTGGCCGAGGTGCAGCAAACCTCCGACACCACTTACCGCATTTTTGATTACAACCGCCCGGGCGAAGACGGCAAACCGCGCCCGCTGCACACGCGGCTTGCCAAAGACGCGATTAACTTTAAGCCGGAGAAAAACTATAAAATAAAATACGCGCCAAAAACCAACGCGCCGGCGCAAATAATTAAAAATAAATTTTTTAACGTGGGCGTTATAGCTTTAAGCAAAACTTTACGCCGCGATTTGCGCGCCAAAGACAGCTTTGCAATTTATATGTGCGTACAAGGCGCGGCGCGGCTTGAAGCGGGCGGCGGAAAAATAAAACTCCTCAAAGGCGACAGCGTTTTAGTGCCCGCGGAGATTGCCGATATAACGCTTAGCGCAAAAAGCGCAAAACTGCTGGAGGTTTACCGGTGAAGCACGCCAAAGAGATAATTAAAGAGTTTCTGGCCTGCAAAGACGATAAAAAGGCAAAGCATTTGATGCGTTTTTTTAAAACGGGCAAAGGCCAGTACGGCCAGGGCGATTTATTTTTGGGCGCCGCCGCGGCGCAGGTTAAAGCGCGCGTTAAAAAATACGCTTCGCAAATAAGTTTTAAGGGCGTGCAAAAGCTTTTGGACAGCAAATACCACGAGATACGCAACTGCGGTTTTTTAACCTTAGTGCATAAATTTGAACGCGCCGGCAAGGAAGAGCAAAAGAAGATTTATAATTTTTATATCAAAAATTTAAGGCGCGCCAATAACTGGGATTTGGTTGACTTAAGCTGCTACAAAATAGCCGGCCGCTGGCTGCAGGATAAAAGCCACAAAATTTTATTTGATTTGGCCGAAAAAAAGAACCTTTGGCAGCAGCGCGTCGCCATGGTTTCCACTATGCATTTTGTAAAAGCCGGCCATTTTGACACCGCCTTAAAACTGGCGGAAAAGTTTTTAGACCACGAGCACGATTTAATGCACAAAGCCAGCGGCTGGATACTGCGCGAAGCCGGCAAAAAAGACATCGGCGTGCTTTATGATTTTTTGGATAAGCACGCCGCTAAAATGCCGCGTACCATGCTTAGGTACGCCATAGAAAAACTGCCGAAAGCCAAAAAAGATTATTACATGGGGCTGGGCAAAAAGGTTGTAAAAAAGCCCGCCAAAAGCCGCTAAATAACCATAAAGCCATTGCGGCAAGCCCCTGCGGGCGGCGGCCGGCGCTTAAGCCTTAGCCTTAAAACGAGGAAAGATTGCCGCGGCCCGCCGGGCCTTACAACGACAATAAAAAAACGCGCAATAACCTTATATAATCAGCCAAAAAATAAGTCTTTAATAAACTTAACCGGCGCTTTTACGCGGCGCAGCGCGGGTTTGTTTATAAACTCCCGCGCAAAGTAAATAAAACTAAAACGCCATTTGCTGTTTAAAGAGTTTTTAAACCGCTCGGGGTAAGGGTAGCGCCGCATAAATTCAACCAGCTGCGGCCAATGTTCTTTATCTTTGCCTTTAAGCGTAAATAAGGGCGGCACGGAATCGGGCCGCACGTAGCGCGTTACCGCGGCTAAAAAAGCGTTGTACAAATCTTTATCTTCTTTAAAAAGCGCGCGCGCCGTTAAAAGCAAACCTTTAAACTCTAAAATAAGCCGCGCAACGCGGCCTTCCTTTAGGGAAAGCTCGTCGTTATAAAACCTTATTTTTACCAAAGCGCGGCTTTTATATTTTACCGCCGCGCCAAAATTTTTAAAAGACCAAAATTTATAAACGTGTATCCAACCAAGCCCAATAAGGTTTTGCGGCGCTTCTATTTTATCCCAAATTTCTTTTAAAAAAATCACGCCGCCGATATAGCCAAATAAACCCATATTTGCTTTAACGCGGCTTAGATAAAAGAGCATATCTCTTTTTTTAGCCATGCCGAAGGCGCAGCCGTCTTTTACGCGCCGCAGATACCCGCCATACTGCAAAAAATCAAGACTGCCGTCGCATAAATCCGCGCCGACGGCGTAAAGTTCAAAGTTGGATTTAAGATATCCCAGCGCGCGGGCAAGGGCGCCTTTATGCAAAGCGTCGTCGCTGCCTAAAAGCCAGCAGTATTTGCCCTTAGCGCGCGCAACGGCGGCTAAAATATTGGCGTCAAAACCGAGGTTGCTTTCGTTGGCGTAATAAAAAATATTTTTGATTTTTTTGCCGTATTTTTCCACAACGGCTTTGGTATTGTCGCAGGAGGCATTGTCGGAGACAATAATTTCAACGCCGGTCATGTCCTGCGCGGTTAGGCTTGAGAGCAAAACGTCCAGTTCTTTTGCGCGGTTATAGGTTGGTATGCAAACGGATAAAAGCGGCATCAGTTTAAAAGCGCGCATTGCAGATTTAAGCCTTTGTCCAGCACGACAAAAGCCGCAAGTTTGCCCTTTTCCATCACGCCGATATTAAGTTTAAAAAGCCGCGCGGGGTTATCGCTGGCCGCCATGGAGGCAAGCCCCAGCGGGCAGCCCCATTTAACCAAATTTTGCAAACCCCGCAGCATAGTAAGGCCGGAGCCGGCTATCACCCCGTCGCTTTTACGGCGGAAAACGCCGTGCTGCAAAACCACTTCCTCGCCGTTGGCGACGCCGCTTTGCGCGCCGGCGGG
>JAISVV010000086.1 GCA_031271365.1 Elusimicrobiota bacterium
TCGTGCGCACGATATCCGATACGGCCGACCACAGCTCGCCCGTCAGCTTTGATTATTTTGTAAAAAACGTGGTAAGCAATTATTCGGCCAAAATAGTGCAAAGCGTTTTTGAGCGGATATAGCATCAAAGCCGCAGCATTGCGGCGGCATAATTTGTTAAACTATAGTGTATGGCTAAGCTTACTTTAAAAGATTTTAACTCCGCCCCGATGATAAAAAATTATCGTCGTATGTGGCCTTTTATCAAGCCCTATTGGTTTAGGGCTCTTTTGGGCGTTTTGCTTACTATACCCATAGGCTCGCTTGACGCGGCCATAGCGATGTTTTTAAAACCGCTGATGGATAATGTTATGGTGGAAAAACAGCCCCACTTTTCGGCCTTGCTGCCGTTTTTGATTGTGGGCTTTACTGTGATACAGGGGGTTTTAAATTATTCCGCCGCGTATCTTAACACCTGGGTCGGCTCCAAGATGACGACGGACATAAAGCGCAGGCTTTACGATAAACTGCTTTCCATGGATACGGCCTATTTTGACAAAAATAACTCCGGCACTATTTTAATACGCTACTCCACCGACGCGGAGTCCGCCTCAACGGGGCTGGTTAACAACTTAAAACAATTTTTGTCTAAATTTTTCTCGTCTTTGGCTTTGGTATTTGTTTTATTTTATAACTCCTGGCATTTGGCCGTAATTGCCGTTGTTATTTTGGTTGTTTCTTTTTATCCGCTGCGCATTGTGCGCGCCAAAATGAAAGAGATTATAACCAAATCCGTCGGCGCGGGCAGCATTATAATGACGCTTTATAACGAAACGTTCAGCGGTAACCGCACCATACATTCTTTTACCATGGAAGAGCGCCAGCGCGCCAATTTTAAATCCACTACGGACGATATTTTTACCCTGTCCATGAAGATGGTGCAAGGCACTAACTGGATATCGCCGGCTATGCACATCATAATGTCCGTGGGCATTGCTTTAGTGGTTGGTTTTGGCAGCTATCTTATCGTTAACGGCATAATAACCAGCGGCAACTTTGTGGCTTTTATAGCCGCGCTGTTAATGTTATACACGCCGATGAAAACCGTGGGCAACAATTATGTCGCGGTGCAGCAATCCTTTATGGCCATAGACCGTATTTTTGATATATTGGATTTGCAGCCAAAGCTGGTTTGCGCCCCCGATGCAAAAGAAATTACGGGTATAAGGGACAGCATTGTTTTTGATAAAGTGCATTTTTCTTACAACGCGGATAAAGAAGTTTTAAAAGACGTTTCTTTAAAAATTAAGACGGGGCAAACGGTTGCGCTTGTAGGCAACAGCGGCGGCGGTAAAACCACTATCTCCAGCCTGATACCCAGGCTTTACGACGTTACCGGCGGTGCCGTTAAAGTAGACGGGGCTAATGTGCGCGATATAAAAATAAGTTCGCTGCGTAAAAATATAGCGATTGTGTTTCAGGATAATTTTTTATTTTCCGGCACTATCAGGGATAATATTATCGCCGGCAACCCCGCCGCCTCGGAGCAGGATGTTATCCAAGCCGTCAAAAACGCTTATTTGGACGATTTTATAAAATCCCTGCCCGCCGGCCTTGATACTGAGATTGGGGAAAGGGGCATTTTACTTTCCGGCGGGCAAAAGCAGCGCGTTGCCATAGCGCGCGCCTTCCTTAAAAACGCGCCCGTGGTTATTTTAGACGAAGCCACCAGCGCCCTTGATAATAAGTCCGAGAAAATTGTGCAGGAAGCCATTGATAATTTAATGAAGAACCGCACCGTAATCGTAATAGCGCACCGCCTTTCAACCGTGCGCCACGCAAACAAAATTGTGGTAATAAACGACGGCAAAATAGCCGAGGAAGGCACTCACGAAGAGCTGCTGAAACTTGGCGGCCCGTATTACGCGCTGTACAACAGCCAGTTTAAAAAGCAGGAAACGCCGCCCGGCGCGGCTTCTTAACGCCGCCGCGCGGCCCGCCTGCGCAGTATAAATTTAAAAACCCCCTCACGGGGGCTTTTAAATTTATACGGAGAGGGAGGGATTCGAACCCTCGAGGCCCTTTTGGAGCCTACAGTCTTTCCAGGACTGCGCCTTCAACCGCTCGGCCACCTCTCCAAATCAATAAAAACAGCGGCAGATAACCGCTGATATACACAATTATACCAAATATTGTTTTGCCGCCGCTACCGCCGCCGCTTGCGCGGTTTATTTAACCGGCTTTCTGCCAACGCTGTGGTAAGTTACGCCCGTCATGTCGGCCGGCGAGTACATATTGCGCAGGTCTACTACAAGGGGTGTTTTTAGCAGTTTTTTATAGTCTCGCGCGGTTATTTTTTTAAATTCCGGCCACTCGGTTAAAATCAGGGCTCCGTCGGCGCCTTTTAGCGCCCGCGGCGCGCTGTTTGCAAATTTAGCGTAGGGGAAAAACTGCGGCCCGTGTTTTTTGCCCTGCGGGTCGTAGATAACAAGGCTTACGCCCGAAAGATGCAGCTGCGATAAAATGCCTATGCTGGGCGAGTCGCGCATATCATCGGTTTCGGCCTTAAAAGTAACGCCCAAGACGGCTATTTTTTTGCCGCGCAATTTGCCTTCAAAGGCGTTTTCTATCTTGGCAAGCATTTTAAAGCGGCGGGCGTTATTTTCGGCTATGGTTGTTTCTACAAGTTTTAAAGGCGCGCCGTACTGCTTGGCCATGCGGTCTAAAGCCAGAGTATCCTTCGGAAAGCACGAACCCCCGAACCCCGGCCCCGGATTTAAAAACTTGTGGCCTATGCGGCTGTCTAAGCCTATGCCTTTGGCGACGTCCTGCACGTCGGCGCCGGCCTTTTCGCACATATCGGCAAGCTCGTTTATAAACATAATCTTCATGGCCAGGAAAGAGTTTGAGGCATACTTAATCATATTGGCCGTTGCGGGGCAGGTGTGCAAAAGCGGGTAGCCTTTATCGGTAAGCGGTTTGTATAAGGCGCGCATTATTTTTAAGGATTTCCCGTCGCTGGCGCCGATTACTATGCGCTCGGGTTTTAAAAAATCGCTTACGGCAAAGCCCTCGCGCAGGAACTCCGGGTTAGACACTACCGAAAATTTGGCCTTAGCCGCGGCGGTTTTTATTATATTTTCCACAGCTTCGGCGGTGCCTATGGGTACGGTGGATTTTAGCACCACGGCCTTGTATTCGTTTTTGATGTTTTTAGCGATATCTTTTGCAACGGCAAAGACGCAGGATAAATCCGCCTCGCCGGTTTCTTTATCGGCGGGAGTGCCTACGGTTATAAAAATGATTTGGCACTTTTCTATGGCTTTGCCAAGGTCCGTGGTAAAATTTATTCTGCCGGCTTTATAGGCGTTTTGCACGATAGCGGCCAAATCCTTTTCGTAAATGGGCATTATGCCTTTTTTTAGGTTTTTTATGCGCTCGCGGTTATTATCCACGCAAATTACATTGTGCCCCAAATGCGCAAAGCACGCCCCGCTTACCAACCCCACATACCCGGTGCCAACCATGCAAACGTTTTTCATTTAAACCTCTTTGTTGAGCAGCATATAAAGTATAATATACATTATGACACAAAATAAATATATAGTCAAAAGAGGTTAGTTAAAGATATGAGAGACGCCTTTTTGCCTTTTGCCAAACCCGATATCGCGGAAGACGCCGTAGCCGCAGTAGCGCAGTGCCTGCGCAGCGGCTGGCTTACAACGGGCCCGCGCGCAATAGAATTTGAAGAAGTCTTTAAAACCTACACCGGCGCAAAATACGCGCTTGCCGTAAACTCGGCCACCGCCGGCCTGCACGGCGCGTTTAGCGCTTTGGGCCTTAAAAAAGGCGACGAAGTTATAACCTCGCCCATGACTTTTGCCGCAACGCTTAACACCATTATTTTTGCCGGCGCAACGCCCGTGTTGGCCGATATAGACCCGCGCGGTTTAAATATTTTACCCGCCGAGATTGAAAAAAAAATAACGCCCCGCACAAAAGCCATCGCGCCCGTGCACTTTGCCGGCCGCCCGTGCGATATGGCGGCCATAGAGGCCATCGCCAAAAAACATAACCTTTGGATTATAGAAGACGCGGCCCACGCCCTGGGCGCGGCTGCAGGCGGCCAAAAAATAGGCAAGCCCGGGGTTAAAAAGGCGGCGGTGTTTAGCTTTCATCCCACCAAAAACATAACCACCGGCGAAGGCGGCATAGTGTGCGTTGACGACGATAATATGGCGGAGTTTATATACGTCTTCCGCCTGCACGGCATGAGCAAAGGCGCCGGGAACCGCTACGCCGCCAAAGGCAAAGCGCATTATGATATTTTAATGCCGGGCCTTAAATACAATATGCTTGATATGCAGGCGGTTATCGGCTTATCGCAAATGAAGCGGCTTGAGGCCTTTAACGCCCGCCGCGCGCAGATAGCCGCAAAATACATGCAGGCCTTTAAAGACGTTGAGGGCCTTATTTTGCCGCCGCCGGTTAAGGCGGGCGATACGCACTCCTGGCACATTTTTACGCCGCTTATAGACATTGATAAATTAAAAATAACGCGCGACGAATTTATGAAACTTATGGGCGCGCAAAATATCGGCACCGCGCTGCACTATCAGGCGGCGCATTTGTTTAGCAGCTATCAAAAAGCCTACGGCTGGAAGCGGGGCGACTGCCCCAACGCCGAGTACGCGGCAAGCCGCATAGTGTCGCTGCCGCTGTTTCCCGCGATGGAAGAGCGCGACATACAAGACACCATAAAAGCCGCAAAAGAAATACTTAAAGCAAATAAGAGATAAAAAATGCAAAAAGTATCTTTGGTTATACCGGTTTATAACGAGCAGGAAAGCCTGCCCGCGCTTTTTGAGCGCACGCTTAAAGCCATGGACGCTTTAAACCGCCCGTACGAAATTATTTTTGTAAACGACGGCAGCAAAGATAAATCCATAGACCTGCTGCGCGCGCAGCACGGCGCGCGGCCCGATGTTGTAAAGATAATAGATTTTAACGGCAACTTCGGCCAGCATATGGCTATAGTGGCCGGCTTTGCAAAAGTAAGCGGCGATATAGTTATCACCATGGACGCGGACCTGCAAAACCCGCCGGAAGAAATCGCCCGTATGCTGGCCGAGTTTGACAAAGGCCACGACGTTGTCGGCACCATACGCGAGAACCGCGACGACCCTTTTTACCGCAAATTTTGCTCTAAAATAGTAAACATAATAACCAATAAAATAACGGGCCTTAACATACACGATTACGGCTGTATGCTGCGGTTGTACGCGCGCCGCATAGCCGACATTATCGCCGCAAGCGAGGAAGGCACCACCTTTATCCCCGCCTTTGCCCAAAAATTTGCCGCCAGCCCCGCGGAGATTTTTATAGCGCACAATAAGCGCGAGAGGGGCGTTTCCAAATACAGCCTGCTGCGGCTGATATCGCTTAACTTTGATTTGATGACAAATTTTTCCATGGCGCCTTTGCAGTTTATAACGATATCGGGCATGGCGGTATCGGCTTTAAGCGTGCTTTTTGCCGTTTTCCTTTTTGCGCGCCGGCTTATCGTGGGGCCCGAGGCGGAGGGTTTGTTTACGCTTTTTGCGATACAATTTTTCCTTATCGGGTTTTTGATAAGCTCGTTGGGCGTGGTGGGCGAATACGTGGGCAGGGTTTCCAAAGAAGTGCGCAAACGCCCAAAATACGTTATCAAACAGGAGTACGGCCTTGAGCAGCGCAAATAAGCGGCCTTCAATTTTATTTTTTGGCTTCAGTATGGCGGGCGCGGCTGTTTTGCGCGCGCTTATTGCCGCCGGCGCAAACATAGCCGCGGTTTATACCTACGAAGATAACCCCGCGGAAAATTGGTTTGAATCCGTCAAAAATTTAGCTTTGCAAAATAATATCCCCGTTTTTACGCCGGAAAGTTTATCGCCCGCCGATATTGATAATATCCGTAAAATTGCGCCGCAGATAATTTTATCTGTCTATTACCGCTCGCTGCTGCCGGCGGAAGTTTTAAAACTTGCGCTGCGCGGCGCGTATAATATACACGGCTCTTACCTGCCCAAGTACCGCGGGCGCGCGCCGGTAAACTGGGTTTTGGTTAACGGCGAGAGCGAAACCGGCGCCACTTTGCACCATATGACGGCGCGCGCCGACGCCGGCGATATCGTGGAGCAGGAAAAAGTAAAAATAGCTTTTGAAGACGACGCTTTTAGCCTTACCAAAAAAGTTTCCGCCGCCGCCGTCGGGATAATAAAACGCGCCCTGCCTTTGCTGGAAAACGGCCCCGCGCCGGCGCGGCCGCAGGATATGGCGCAGAGCACCCGCTTCGGCCGGCGCACGCCGGCGGACGGGCGCATAAACTGGGCGTGGGACGCTTTAAAAATTTACAATTTAATACGCGCGGTAACAAAACCTTTTCCCGGCGCGTTTGCGCAGGTTGACGGCAAAGAAATAATTATTTGGCGCGCAAAACCGCTTGATAAAAAAAGCGGCTTGCCCGCGGGCGGCGTTGCGCTCCGCGCGCCGTTTATAATAGCCACCGGCGGCAACGATTTGGAAATTTTGGAGTATGAGGAGAGATTATGAAAGTACTTATTTTGGGCGCGGACGGGTTTATCGGGTCGCATCTTGTGGAAAAAATTTTAAAAGAAACCGACTGGCAGGTTACCGCTTTTGACCTGAATAAAAAAAATCTAAAAAAAGTTAAACACCCAAATTTTACTTTTAAAAAAGGCGATATTTTTAAGGCTGATAAATGGCTTGATAAGCAGGTTGCCGCGTGCGACGCCGTGCTGCCTTTGGTGGGCGTTGCAAAGCCGATGTATTACATCAAAAAACCCGTATGGACTTTTGAGCTGGACTTTGAGCAAAACCTTAAAGTGGTAAAAATGTGTCTTAAGCATAAAAAGCGGGTGATTTTCCCCTCCACCTCGGAGGTTTACGGCATGAGCCCCGATAAAATTTTAGACGAGCAAACCTCGCCTTTAATGCTTGGCCCCATTAATAAAATGCGCTGGATTTACAGCTGCTCCAAACAGATGATGGACCGCGTTATAACCGCCTACGCGCAGGAGTACGGCCTGCGCTACACTTTGTTCAGGCCGTTTAACTGGGTGGGCGCGCGGCTTGATACTTTTGAAGACGCCAAAGCCCGCGCGGCGCGCAGCATAACGCAGATGTTTTACGACGTTATCAAAGGCCGGCCCGTTATTTTGGTTAACGGCGGGCGGCAGCGGCGCAGCTTTACCTACATCGGCGACGCGCTGGAGGCTTTGCTTTTAATCATCGCCAACGATAATGATAAAACCAACGGCCAGATTTTTAACATCGGCAACCCGGACAACAACCATTCCGTTAAAGAACTTGCCGCCGCCATAGTGGAAGTAATGGGCGAGTTTAAAGACTACAAACCTTATGCGGATAAGGCGCAAATTACCGCGCAAAGCGCGGCGGAGTATTACGGCAAAACCTACGAAGACGCCGCCGACCGCCGCCCGAACATAGCTAATATTTTTGACAAACTGGGCTGGGCGCCCAAAACAACGCTGCGCCAAATGATAAGGCTGACGCTGGAAGATTACCTTAGCG
>JAISVV010000134.1 GCA_031271365.1 Elusimicrobiota bacterium
CACTACTCTAATGGGATTGCCGCGCCCCTGCGCTCCTCGCAATGACGCAATATTACCAAAGTTTCCACGTGTTCGGTGTGCGGGAAAAAGTCAAAGCATTGCGCGTGCGTCACTTTGTATTTTTGGCCAAGCGTTTTTAAATTTTCCGCCAGCGTAACCGGGTTGCAGGAGATGTATAAAACATCTTTAACCCCGCTTTCCAAAACCGCTTTTGCCGCCTTCGGGTGCAGGCCGCTGCGGGGCGGGTCCAGTATCACGGCCGAGTTAAAAGCGCTTATTTTATTTGCCGCCAAAAAATCTTCCGTGGTATTGCAAAAAAAGTCCACATTATCTATTTTATTAATTTGCGCGTTGCGCCGCCCGTTTATGACGGCGGGCTCCACGCTTTCCACGCACAAAACTTTGCCGCATAAATCGGCGCAGAACAGGCTAAAGCTGCCCGCGCCGCCGTAAAAATCGTAAAGCGTTTGCGGCTTTATTTTTTCTATAAACTCTCTTACGCGGCCGTACATAAGGTTAGCCGCCTTAGTGTTTGTCTGGAAGAATGATTGCGGCGAAAGTTCAAAAAATAAGTCGCGCAGGCCGTTGTTTATGCTTTCTTTTATCTGCGCGCCGCCTTTTAAAATTTTTATTTCGCTAAGCCCCGCCGCGTCGCTTACGCCGGCGTTAAGCGCGGTTAGCACGCTGTAGTTTGGGTAAAACTTTTCAATAATTTCCACAAGGCCCTCGGCGTTAAAAAGCGTTGCGGAAATTAAAACCAGCATGCCCTCGCCGGTATTTTTGCCCTCGCGCATTAAGATATTGCGCAGCGCGCCGGTATGTTTGCGCTGGTCGTAAAAACCTAAATTATTTTTGGCGGCCCAGGCGCGTATCTGCGCCAGCAGCGGCGGCATTTGCGGGTTAAATAAAATACATTCCCGCAAATCCACGCACCTGTCCCAGCGGCCCTTCAGGCGAAAGCCCAAAGCGTCCTCAAACTCCGGCGGCAGGGTTTTATCGCGCAAAATTTTTTTGCCCGCCGGCTCGCGCCACAGCACTTGGCGTGAAAAACTTAACTCTATTTTATTGCGGAAGTATTCTGTTTGCGGCGATGGCGTTATATCAAGCGCGCCGCCGTAGTAAGGCGCAAGCAAGGCGGCAACTTTATCCGTTTTGTTTTTAAGCTGCCGCTCGTAGGCGATATTTTGCAGCGCGCAGCCGCCGCAAACGCCAAAATGGCGGCATAGGTTAGACATTAAACTTAAAGTCGCACACGTCGCCTTCGCTCATAAGGTAGTCGCGGCCTTCCTGGCGCAGCAGGCCCTTTTCCTTTAGGTTTTTAGCGCTTTTGTGCTCGAGCATATGCTCTACGTTATAAATCTCGGCGCAGATAAAGCCGCGCTCTATGTCGCTGTGTATTTTGCCGGCCGCGCGCGGCGCGGGGCAGTTTTTGGGTATAAGCCAGCTGCGCGCCTCTATCTTGCCGGCGGTAAAAAATACGCTCAGGTTAAGCAGGTCCAGGCCGGCGCGGACAATTTTTTCCAGCCCGGTGTAATCGCTGCCTATTTCGGCTAAAAACAGCTTTTTTTCTTCTTCGGGCAGCTCGGCGATTTCGGCTTCAAGTTTTACGCAAAGTTCCACGTAACCCGCGCCGGTTTTGGCGGCGCGGTCTTTAAGTTTTTGCGCGTTTTCCGTATTAGGTTTTTCGGAATTATTGCCTACGTAAAGCATCGGCTTTAAGGTAAGCAAAGCAAGTTCTTTCTTCTCTTCTTCGCTTAAATCCGCCAAAGAGGCGGGCTTGCCGGCTTTTAGAAGTTCGTGCGTTTTTTTTAAAGTTTCCAGGCGGGCTTTTGCCTCTTTATTGCCGCTTTTGGCGTTACTTTCGGCTTTGGGCAGCATTTTCTCCACGCTTTCCAAATCGGCAAGCATAAGCTCGGTTTCTATAATTTCAACGTCGCGCAGCGGGTCCACCGAGCCGGACACATGCACAACATTCTCGTCTTCAAACAAGCGTACCACGTGGATAATAGCGTCCACCTCGCGGATATTGGCCAAAAATTTATTGCCCAAACCCTCGCCTTTGCTGGCGCCCTCAACAATGCCGGCGATATCCACAAAGCGTATATAGGCGGCAACTTTTTTAGTTTCAAAAAGCTCTGCCAACGCGTCAAGGCGCTTATCGGGTATAGGCACCACGCCCACGTTTGGCTCAATGGTGGTAAAAGGATAGTTGGAAGCCTGCGCCCCGGCGTTAGTTAAAGCGTTAAATAAAGAAGATTTGCCCACATTAGGCAGCCCGACAATACCGATATCCATAAATTAAAACTCCGGAAGAAATTAAAAGGTAATTACCCGTCTTCGCAATAAAATACCTTTTTATCGCGTCGCAGCAAAGCGAAGACGGAAAAGTGGCGCCCCGTACGGGAATCGAACCCGTCTTTCCGCCTTGAGAGGGCGATGTCCTAAACCAATAGACGAACGGGGCACATATATATTTTACCAAATTACGCGGCCGTCTTTACGCCGTCTTCACAATGTCTTTACAATAAAGGCCTAATAATGTTTAATCTAATATTATGACAAACAATGCGCATGATACGCGGCTTACCATCTATTCCCCCGTAGCGGGCCTGGTGCGCCCGCTTACCGACGTTCCCGACCCTGTTTTTGCCGAAAAAATGCTCGGCGACGGCCTGGCGGTGGAGCCAAGCTCCAACACGCTTTACGCGCCTATGGACGGCGTCGTAAAAACGCTGCATAAGGCTTTCCACGCTTTGGTGATAGAAAAGGACGGGGTGGAGATTTTAATCCACGTCGGGGTGGAAACCGTCAATATGCACGGCGAGGGTTTTAAGGCTTTTGTTTCAAAAGGCAGCGCGGTAAAAAAAGGCGATAAACTTTTAGAATTTGACAGAGATTTAATCTCCAAACGCGCGCAAAGCAATTTTGTCATAGTAATAGTGGCCAACCAGCCCGAAGTTAAAATATTTACCACTTCCGCAAAAGAGGCCGCCCCGGGCCAGCCTTTATTTGCCCTTGGCGCCGCCGTTAAAGAAGAGGCCCCCGCCCCCGCGGCCCGGCCTCCGCAGCCGGAGCTTTGCTCCGACGTTATAACAATACAAAACAAAAACGGCTTTCACGCGCGGCCGGCCTCCGTGCTGGCCAAACTTGCCGCCGGTTTCGAAGACACCGATATCTTTATCGTCAAAAACAATACCCGCGCAAACGCAAAAAGTATGGTGGAAATTTTGGGCCTGGGCATAGATTTCGGCGATAAAATCAGCTTTTGCGCCTCCGGCGCGCGGCAGGCGCAGGCGTTGGAAGAAGTCACCGCGGCTATTTTAAAGGGCCTAAACGAAGGCGCCCGCGCGCAAACCGGCGCAAACAAGCCTAAGCCCGATTTCAGCAAAGAGGCGCAGCTTTCGGGCGTAAACGTTTTCCCCGGGCTGGTGCTGGGCAAGGCTTTCATCTACGAAAAAGAAGAAATTAAAGTAGAAGAATATTGCGACAACCCCGAAAAAGAGTTAAATAAACTCTACGCCGCGGTGGAGGCCGTAACCGCCGCCCTTAAGGCCGAAATCGAAGCCGCCGCCGGCCATACCGGCAAAACCGAAATTTTAGAAGCGCATCTTACCATGCTGGGGGACCCTGTTTTGCGGCAAACCTCCCGGGAGCTTGTTAAAAGCGGTAAATGCGCCGCTTTCGCCTGCCGCGCGGCCACGCAAAAAGGCATTTCCGTACTGCAGGCCACCGGCAATAAACTTTTGCAGGAGCGCGCCGACGACTATAAAGACGTTGAAGCGCGCCTTATCTTTGCGCTTACCGGCAAAAAACAGACGGCGCCCGTTTTCGGGCCGGACACTATTTTGATAATGCGCAATATGCTGCCCTACGAGCTGGCTTATATCAATCAAAACGTAAAGGGCATTGCGCTGGCCGGGGGCTCGCCGACGTCGCATGTGTCTATAATGCTTAAAAACATGGGCGTGCCTTCCATAATATCGCTGGGCGGCGATATAATGTCGGTGCCGCAGGGCGCGGACGTTATCATAAACTCCGAACTGGGCACAATTACAATAAACCCCTCTAATATAGAGGAAGTTAAAAAACAGCAGCAGATTAAGGCCAAAGCCCGCGCCGAAAACCGCGCCCGCGCTTTGGAGCCGGCCATAACCAAAGACGGCGTTGAAATACGCATAAAAGGCAATGTCGGCACGCTGGATGAAGCTCAAAAAGCCGCGGCCTTGGGCGCAAAAGGCCTGGGCCTTGTGCGCAGCGAATTTTTGTTTGCAGGCAACGCCGTTGCGCCCACCGAAGAGGAGCAGTATAAACTTTACCAGCAAATTGCGGACAGCCAAAACGGCCAAAGCGTCATTATCCGCACGCTGGACGTAGGCGGCGATAAACCGCTTGCCTTTATGCCCATAGAGCGCGAGGAAAACCCCATAATGGGCCTGCGCGGCGTGCGCAACTACAGCCTGGATATAGAAATTTTTAAAAGCCAGGTGCGCGCCATTTTGCGCGTAACGCCCTGCGGCGCGGCCAAAATAATGCTGCCCATGATAGGTTTTACCGGCGAGCTGGCTTTCTTCAGGGAGATAATCGCAAAGGAAGCCGCCGCCCTTGGCGTTAAAGATTTTTCCGTCGGTATTATGGTGGAAGTGCCCTCTGCCGCTTTAATGGCCGGCGAGTTTGCCAGGCAGGCTGATTTCCTCTCCTTAGGCACCAATGATTTAACGCAATACGCCCTGGCAATAGACCGCGGGCACCCTTCTTTAAGTTCTTACGCCGATACTTTAAACCCGGCCGTATTAAAACTTATCGCCATGACGGCCGAAGGCGGCGCAAAACACGGCAAGCCGGTCGGCGTGTGCGGGGCGGCGGCCTCCGATTTGGTGGCAGTGCCGCTTTTAATAGGCTTAGGCGTAAGCGATTTAAGCGTGGTAGGCCCGCTTATCCCCGACGTTAAAGCCTTTATAAGGACGCTTGATTTTAAAGAATGCCGCGATATGGCCCGCGCCGCGCTTAATATGCAGCAAGCGCGCCAGACGCGCGAGATGGTTAAAGCAAGATTTAAATTATAAATCAACGGAGATTGACTAAATGAAGCAAACCTTAAAAGCAGTAAGCGCTTTTTTTATTAAACTGGGAAAATCCTTAATGCTGCCCATTGCCGTTTTGCCTATAGCGGGTATTTTGCTGCGCCTGGGCCAGGCGGATATGTTAAACATCGCTTTTATGGCGCAGGCCGGCAATGCGGTATTTAATAACCTGCCTATAATTTTTGCCTTGGGCGTTTCTATCGGCTTTGCCAAGGAACAGCACGGCGCGGCCGCGGTTTCGGCCTTTGTGGGCTATGTGGTAATGACCGAGGGCCTAAAAACCTTTAACGCCGCTTTGGATATGGGCGTTTTAGGCGGTATCATAATAGGCATCACCGCGGGCGAGCTTTATAACAAATACAAAGATATCGCGCTGCCGCCTTATCTGGCCTTTTTCGGCGGGCGCAGGTTTATCCCGATTGTAACGGGCCTGGTGGCTTTAATTTATGCGGTTATCTTCAGTTTTATCTGGCCTTATGCCGGCGCGGCCATAAGCGCTTTGGGCCGGTGGATAATAGACTCTGGCAATATCGGTTTATTTTTCTGGGGCCTTGCAAACAGGCTGCTTATACCTTTGGGCCTGCATCATATACTTAATAACTTTATCTACTTCTCCTTCGGCGATTATAGCGTGATAGAAGCCGGCGTGGAAGTTGTTAAACAGGGCGATTTGTGGCGTTTCTTCGCGGGGGACCCTGCCGCCGGCTCTTTTATGGCGGGCTTCTTCCCGATAATGATGTTCGGCCTTCCGGCCGCGTGCCTTGCCATGATACACGAAGCGCCGACAAAAAACCAAAAAGCCGTAGCCGGCATCTTGATATCGGCGGCCCTGACGTCTTTTTTAACCGGCATTACCGAGCCGATAGAATTTGCCTTTATGTTTTTGGCTTTCCCGCTTTATGTTATGCACGCGGCGCTGACGGGCGTCAGCATGGTTATTATCAACCTGCTCGGCATAAAGCTGGGGTACACGTTCTCGGCGGGTTTGTTTGACTATCTTTTAAACTTCGGCATAAGCACAAAGCCGCTTTTGCTTATACCGGTGGGGCTTGTTTACGGCGTTATTTATTACTTTTTATTCCGCTTTGCCATAAGGAAATGGAACATCAAAACCCCCGGCCGCGAAGGCGACAGCGAAATTGACAGCCCCAAAGAAGAACTTAAAGAACTTCGCGCCCATACTCCCCGCGCGCAAGGCTATTTAAAAGGCCTTGGCGGCAAAGAAAATATTAAAACGCTGGAGGCCTGCACCACCCGCCTTCGCGCCGAAATTATAGATAATGCCAAACTGGACGAAGCCGCCCTTAAAGCCGCCGGCGCAAGGGGTATTATAGCCGGCGTGCCGGGCGTTGCG
>JAISVV010000136.1 GCA_031271365.1 Elusimicrobiota bacterium
CTGGGCAGCGACAAATTGCAAAACTTTCTGGCCCAGCGCTGGAAAATGTTTAGCTTTGAAGGGCCGGCGTCGTCGCACGTTAGTTCGTGGATGTCTTCGCACATACCCGCGCGGCAGCCCGACGCGCAACCAACCGAGGACGAAGATATCTGGCTTAAAGCCGACTGCGAGCTTATAGTCTACGGCCAAGCCAGCAAAAACGCCAAAGTTACGATTGCGGGCAAACCGATGAGCCTAAACCCCGACGGCAGTTTTTCTTTGCGCTGCTCGCTGCAGGAGGGGCAAGTGGTTATACCCATAAAAGCGCGGCATTATAGTAAAGAAGGAAAAACGCAAGCCGTCACCATAAAAGCCCAAAGGGAAAAGGAGGCCTAAACCATGCCGGAGCCTATTGGATATTTATCTTTAGTTTTACACGCCCACCTGCCCTTTATAAGGCACCCCGAATACCCCGATTTTCTGGAGGAGGACTGGTTCTTTGAAGCCATGGTTGAAACGTATCTGCCGCTTTTAAATATGTACGAAAACTTAACGGCGGAGGGCGTTGATTTCAGGGTAACAATGTCCTTAACGCCGCCTTTGTGCGCCATGATGTCAGACCCGCTTTTAATAGGCCGCTTCCGCCATTATTTAAACCAGCGCATAGAGTTAAGCGATAAAGAATTGGCCCGCACCAAAGACACAGAGTTTTACCGCGTCGCGCAAATGTACAGCCAAAAATTTAAACGCTACAGAGATTTGTTTGAAGATTATTACCACGGCAATATCTTAAACGGATTTAAAAAATTCCAGGACATTGGCAAGCTGGAAATTATAACCTGCTGCGCCACGCACGGCTATTTGCCGCTGATGGTGCATAAAGAAAGCGTGCGCGCCCAAATCAAAATAGCCGCCGAAGATTACCGCCGCAAGTTTGACCGCAGCCCGCGCGGCATATGGCTGGCCGAATGCGCCTATAACCCGGGCGACGATATATTTTTAAAAGAGCAGGGGATAAGGTTTTTCTTCCTGGAATCGCACGGCGTTATGCACGGCGTGCCGCGCCCCAAATACGGCATTTACGCGCCTGTGTACACGCCCAACGGCGTTGCCGCCTTTGCGCGCGATATGGAGAGCGCCCAGCAGGTATGGAGCGCCGAATCCGGCTACCCCGGCGACGCCGTGTACAGAGAGTTCTACCGCGACCTGGGCTATGATTTAGACTACGATTATATCAAGCCCTATCTGCACTCCGACGGCGTGCGCCGCAATATCGGCATGAAGTACCACAAAATCACGGGTAAAGTTTCCCTAAACCAAAAGCAGCCTTACTACCCGCAGGACGCTAAAAACAAAGCCGCCGAACACGCCGGCAACTTTATGTTTAACCGCCAGCACCAGCTAAAGCATTTAGCCTCTTTGATTACCGACCGCAAACCTTTGGTAGTATCAATGTACGACGCGGAACTATACGGCCACTGGTGGTACGAGGGCGTGGACTTTTTGGAGTTTCTGTTCAAAAAAATGCACTACGACCAACATGACCTCAAACTTGTAACGCCCGTTGAATACCTTGAGGCCAACCCGGTTAACCAGGTGGTGCAGCCGTCAATGTCCTCCTGGGGCGATAAAGGTTACAACGACGTCTGGCTCAACAGCGGCAATGACTGGATTTACCGCCACCTGATAAAATCGGCCGAGCGCATGGTGGAGCTGGCAAACAAATTCCCGGGCGCAGAGGGCGTTTTAAGGCGCGCTTTAAACCAGGCCGCGCGCGAGCTGGTGCTTATGCAATCGTCCGACTGGGCCTTTTTAATGACGGTGGGCACGGCAAAAGAATATTCCACCAAGCGCACCAAAGAGCACATAAAACGCTTTACCGCCCTATACGAAATGATATCCGGCAACCGCATAGACGAAGCCTGCGTGTGGGATTTGGAGCAAAAAGACAATATCTTCCCCCAGATAGACTACGGCGTCTACGCCAGCAAAGAACTGGCGTCGGCAAAATAAATGCCGGATATACAATTTGTAAAAGGCGTGGGGCCTAAGCGCGCGGAGCTTTTTAAAGAGTTGGATATAGAAGACGTCAGCGCCCTTTTGCACTACTATCCGCGCACCTATCAAGACAGGCGGCCCAACGCCCCGCTGTCGGATTTTAAGCGCGCCGATAATGTGTGCTTTTTGGGCGTTGTCGTCAATGCGCAGCTGATTCCGGCGCGCAGCCTGTCTATCTTCAAGGCAATTCTGCAGGACGATAAAAACCAAATCTACGAGGCCGTGTGGTTTAAAAAACGCACTTACCGCTTTGACGCTTTGGCCGCGGTTAAAAAAGATTTTAAACCCGGCCGCAAAATATGGATTGTAGGCCGGCGGGAGGATAAAAACTCCTTCACCTCGCGCAAAATCCTGGTAGACGAGTATTACTTAGAAGACGCCCCCGAAGCCAAACTGCACGTAAACCGTCTTGTGCCCGTATACAGCCTCACTGAAGGCCTTACAAACCGCGCCTTCCGCGCGATAGAAGCCAGCGCGATAGAAGAATTTTTGCCGCAGCAGGAAGAAAGCCTGCCGCCCGAGCTTTTGGCAAAGCGCAAACTTTTAAACATCAAGCAGGCTTTGCTGGCGGTGCACTTTCCCTCGTCTTTAGAAGAACTGCAAAGCGCGCGCCGCCGCATGATTTACGAAGAGTTTTTGCTGATGACCATGGCCTGGAATTTTAAGCAAAAACAAAATAAAGAAATTGATAAAGGCTACAATTACCAAATAAAAAAAACGCTTTTAACGCCGTTTAAAAACCAACTGGGCTACGCTTTTACCAATGCGCAAAAACGCGTGATTAACGAAATTTTTACCGACCTGCAAAACAAAAAACCCATGACGCGCCTTTTGCAGGGCGACGTCGGCAGCGGCAAAACCGTGGTGGCTTTATCGGCCATGCTGCTGGCGGTGGAAAACGGCTGCCAATGCGCCTTTATGGCCCCGACGGAAATTTTGGCGGCGCAGCATTATTTTACGCTAAATAAATTTTTACACGGCCTTAACGTAAGCGTGGAACTTTTAACATCAAAAACGCCAAAAAAAGAAAAAGACGCGCTGCTTAAAAACCTGGCCGAGGGCAAAATAAATATTATAGCGGGCACGCATTCTTTGATAGAAGAAAACGTAAAATTTAAAAACCTAAAACTTATTGTGATAGACGAGCAGCACCGCTTCGGGGTTAAACAGCGCGCCAAACTGCGCGCAAAAGCCGAGCATATAGACATGCTTTCCATGACGGCCACGCCCATACCGCGCACTTTTGCGCTGGCCTTCTACGGCGATTTACAGGTGTCCACCATAGACGAGCTTCCGCCCGGCCGCAAACCCATAAAAACCACGCACCTAAGCGAGCGGGAAGCCCTGCTAAAAGTGCAAGAGGAAGTGGCCAAAGGCCGCCAGGCCTATATCGTCTACCCGCTGATAGAAGAAAGCGAAAAACTGGCCCTGAAAGCCGCCGCCGCCGAATACGAACGCCTTAAAAAAGAATTGCCTAACTACAAAATAGCCCTGATACACGGCGCCATGAAAAGCAAAGAAAAACAAAAAGTAATGAAAGATTTTGAAGACAAAAAAACCGATATTTTGGTGGCCACGCCCGTCATAGAAGTTGGCATAGACGTTAAAAACGCCACCATTATGGTTATACAAAACGCAGAGCGCTTCGGCCTTGCCAGCCTGCACCAGCTGCGCGGGCGCGTCGGGCGCGGCGCGGCGGAATCCTACTGCGTTTTAGTAAGTAAGCGGCTCAGCGCCCTGTCCGGCGAGCGCGTAAAGACAATTTGCTCCACCTCCGACGGCTTTAAAATAGGCGAGAAAGATTTGCAGCTGCGCGGCCCCGGCGAAATTTTGGGCACCCGCCAAAGCGGGGACCTGGAGTTTAAAGCCGGCGATATAATAAAAGACCAGGAGGTCCTGCGCCACGCCGTGGAGGATAGAAACTTTTTGATAACTGTTGACCCTTGCCTAAGCGCCCCG
>JAISVV010000165.1 GCA_031271365.1 Elusimicrobiota bacterium
AAACTGCTTTCCTTTTTGTATTATCTGAACGATTTTGTCTTAATTAATTTTTTGCTGCCGGTTATAACCCCTTTGTGCCTTGTTTTGATATTAATTGATAAATTTAAAACTGCGGTTAAAAGAGAAGATTTTTGGCTTGCCTGCTTTTTTGTCGCCGCGGCTTATGTTACCGCCGCGGTTTTGGTTTTTGTGCCGCTGAGGCCGCCGCGCGTGTTTTACGGCAGCTGCATATTTTCTATTTTGGCTTTTGTGTTTTTAATTAAGCTTATTTTTGAAGAGTACGGCTGTAACCTCTCGCGCCTTCTATGCCCGGCCGCTTTGATGGCCGCCTGCTTTTTAGCGGTGCCGTTTTGTTATTCTTATTTTTCGCTGTACGCCCAAAATGCGCGGCGGGAGCGCAGCATAAGCCGGGCCATAGAGCAAGGCGCGCGGCGGGTGTATCTGCCGGCTTTTTATGTTTTTAAGGGCCCTGCGCAAAACCTTACCATAACGTTTTTTGACCCTGTGGTGCGCGGTAAATATCTTTCCAAACGCAAAGGAATAGAAACTATAAACGCTTTTAGTCCGGAAGGCTTCCAGCCCGGCGGGAAATATACGGCGCCGGTGATATAAGGCAAAGAAAAGGTATAATTTGTTTATGCAAAAATTGTCCCCACCGCCTGCCCATGTGGCAATTATTATGGACGGCAACGGCCGCTGGGCCGCCGCCAAAAAACTGCCGCGCGAAGAAGGGCACCGCAAAGGCGCTCAGGTTGTGGAAGCTGTTACCAAAGCCGCGCAAAATGCCGGGGTAAAATATCTTACGCTTTATGCGTTTTCTACGGAAAACTGGCGGCGCTCGCCGGCGGAAATAGCCGCGCTTATGCGGCTTTTGTCGCAAACGCTGGATAAATACCGGGCGCAAAAAGATAACAATGTGCGCCTTATCGTAAGCGGCCGGCGGCGGAAGCTGGGCAAAGCCGTTTTGGCTAAGCTGGACAATGTTATAAACGCAACCGCAAAAAACAAAGGCCTTACGCTTAATTTAGCCCTAAACTACGGCGGCCGGCAGGAAATTGTTGACGCGGCCAATAAACTGCTTACCCTGGGTAAAACAAAGATAGCCGAGGCCGATATCTCCAAAAATCTATACAATAACCTGCCCGCGCCGGATTTAATAATACGCACTTCCGGCGAGCAAAGGCTTTCTAACTTTTTGTTATGGCAGGCCGCCTACAGCGAGCTGTACTTTACCCCCGTCCTATGGCCGGATTTTGACGAGGACGCTTTTACCGCCGCTCTTAAAGATTACGCCCGCCGCCAGCGCCGCTTCGGCAAATAAACGGCGGAGGCGGGCGCCGCGGCGCCCCAAACGGGGCATTAGCCCGCGCCCCCCTCCCAGGATAAAAGATGTATAATGTGTGGGTATGCTATTACCAAGAATATTAACCGCGCTTGTTGGCGCGCCGCTTGTTTTGGCCGCTGTTCATTTTGGCGGCGTCTTTTATACGGCGTTTGTTGCGGCCGTTATAATCTTCTGCCTGTACGAATACGGCCTTATTCTGCTTACGGGCGGCAAGGGCGTTAACCGCCTGTCTTTAATCATTTTTGGCGCGCTGATGCTTATTGCCGCGCTTGCCGCCCGGGCGCCTGTGCCGGCCGGTTTAAACCTGCCCGATAATCTGCCGGGCTTTTTTATCGCGCTTTCCTTAGCCGGCGTGTTTTTGCTGGAGATTTTAAGCCCCAAACGCTCCTTAGAGCGCGTGGCAAACACCTTTTTGGGCGTTATGCTTATACCCTGGGCTTTGGCGCATTTAATCAGCATACGCCTGATAGAGCCTTACGGCGAATATTTTACCTATATCCTCTTTATCTCTGTATGGGTAAACGATATCGCGGCATATTTTGTCGGCACTAAACTGGGGCGGCACCGCCTGAATAAAGAAGTCAGCCCCAAAAAAAGCTGGGAAGGCGCCGTCGGCGGGCTTATCTTCGGCGTGGCCGCGGCGGTTTTGGGCGCGGCGATAGTAATTTTGGGCCAGATATCCGATTTGGCCGAATCCTTAATCAAAAGAAGCGCTAACGTAAAGGATTCTTCCGGCGCGCTGCCGGGCCACGGCGGGTTTTTGGACAGGTTTGACGCCTTCCTGCTTTGCGCGCCGGCCGTGTACTATCTTATTTTATGGATGATATAAAATGCCCGCAAAACAAATCGTTATCTTGGGCTCTACCGGTTCTATAGGCGTAAGCGCCTTAGACGTTATAGACGCCCTTGGCCCAAACTATCAGGTTTTGGCCGTAACGGGCAATACCAATACGGATTTGTTTTTGCGGCAGATAAAAAAATTCCGCCCGCGCTACGCGGCTGTCTACAGCGAAGAAAGTTACCATAAAATTAAAGATTTTATCCCCCCCCACACCCAGCTTTTAGGGCCGGGGGCGGAATCGTTGGTTTACCTCTCCGTGCTGCCTGCGGCAAATTTGGTTATTAACGGGCTTGTGGGCGCGGCGGGGTTTATGCCTTTGGTGGCGGCTATCAAGGCCGGTAAAACCATTGCGCTGGCCAATAAAGAGCCTATAGTGATGGCCGGCCGCGCCCTGATGGACGAATGCCGCCGCTGGAACGCCACTATTATACCGGTTGATTCCGAGCCTTCGGCCGTGTTTCAATCGCTGGAAAATACGGATACTAAAACCTATTTTAAAGCGGCGCAAAATATATCTTGCGTATTGTTAACCGCTTCCGGCGGGCCGTTTTACAAAAAGCGCGTTGCGCTTTCAAAGGTTACGCCCGCGCAGGCTTTAAACCACCCGCGCTGGAAGATGGGCAAAAAAATAACGATAGATTCTTCCACCTTAATGAACAAAGGCTTTGAAGAGATAGAGATTATGCACCTCTTTGCGCTGCCGCTGGAAAAAATTAAGATAGTCGTGCACCCGCAGTCTATAGTGCATTCGGCGGTGGAATATTTAGACGGCAGCATTTTGGCCCAAATGTCCAACCCCGATATGCGCCTGCCGATACAATACGCCGTCACCTACCCTCAGAGGCAGGCAAGCCCGGTTAAAAAACTTTCTATAAAAGATATCTCGCGCTTAACTTTTGACGAGCCTGATTTAAAAAAGTTTCCCTGCCTTTCTTTGGCGCTGGAGGCGGCTGAAAAGGGCGGCGGCTACCCTGCCGTGCTAAACGCCGCCGACGAGATAGCCGTTAACGCTTTTTTAGAAGATAAAATTTTGTTTACCGATATCCACAAAATAGTGCAGGCCGCTTTGTCCGCCTATAAACCCGGGCCGGGCGGCAAGCCCGTGACGCTTACCGCCGCTGTCGAGATTGACGGCTGGGCGCGCCAAAAAGCGCGCGAGGTTTTGGACAGCCGCTCTTACAGCAAAATCTAATTTATTTACTTACCGCCGCGCGCAGGCCGAAGAGGCCTAAAGCCTCTGCCGTCAGTAAGGTGGCGGGGTTAAGCGGCAAATCCTTTGCCCAGGCAAACAGCGCGCTAAGGCCTTCTAAATTTATAATTTGCTCGATGTAAACCAGCAGGGCTTGCAGTAAAAGCAGCGTTGCGGCCAGATAAGTTTTTTTGCCTTTTAAGAAGGTTTTTGCCTTACCTAAATACGCGCCGGCTTTGTTTATTGCCGCTTGAAGTTTGGATAACATAATTATTTCTCCTTTCTGTTTAATAAGACGTTTTTGATTTCTTTTAAATCGTCGCGGATAAGCGCGGTTTGCACTTCCATGACGCTTTGCTTTTGGGCCAAAGCGGACAGGGAGCTTTCCAGCTTGTTTATGCGCTTTGGCGTGGTAATTGTTGAGGACAGCCATAAAGAAAACGACACGGCCGCCGTCAGTATAAAAATTAAATTGCGCAGCAGCGCGGAAAGTTTGGTAATATCCGGCGGCCGCGGTGACGGGGTTTGCGCGTAACTAAGCTGCTGCATGGTTTAAACCTCCGTCAAATCAAGGCGCAGGGCCCAGGCGTCTAAATCAAACTCTAAGCCTTCTACGCGCATGGGGCAGTTTAGCAGGGTTTTGTAGGTTACCTGCGCTATGTCGCCCAGTTCTATATACGGCAAAAAGCGCACAAGCGCGCTTGCGCGTTTTTTTACCGCGCTTACCTGGCGGTACAAGGGCGGCGCGACGGCGCGGGCAAGGTTGGCGTTTTGCGGCGGCAGCAGCGCGCCGGAGGTTAGGGTTAATTCCTTCAGGCCGAAGCGGTCTATCAGGTTGGGGCGGGGTTCCTGCTCGCTAAACGCGTCGGCGGCGCGGCTGTATTGGCCGAAGTTTACGCTCACGCGGTTGTATAGTTTATCCCAGCCCGGGGCGAGGGTTTGCAGTTCTATAATATCGGCTTCGGTTATGCTTAGCACGCTCGCGCCGGCGTTGCGGCTTTTGAAGAGAAATTTGCCCTCCGTATCGTAGCCTATCTGGAAGCCGGTTAAAAGGGCCAGCTCGCGCATTACGTCGAGGAATGTCATTGACGAGGTGTTCAGCACCGCTATGTTTATGCCCGTTGTGCGCGAGGAGATTTGCCAGCTTATAAGGTACGGCTTTTGCTCGGCCTGCGCGCGCGAGGCGCGCCACTGCAACTGCAGGTAGCGTTCTGTTGTCGGCGGGGTTTGGCCCGATGTTATTTGCGCCCATGCGCCCCAGGGGGCTTGCGGGGCGGGTTTTGCGCGCCAGTAGATTTGCGCGGCCGCGCCGTTTAATTCCTGCTGTATTGTAAACGCGTCCCACGACGACAGATTTGCGCCGCCGTCTAAGACGGGGCTTGTGTAACTGCCGTTGGGGGCGGCGTCTTCGGCGGCGGCGACGGCGGCGCTTTGTTTTAGCTCGTACACTGCGCTGCCGTAGGCGGAGAAGGATAGTAACTGGTAGTTGTTTTGCGTGTAAGTGTTATCTGTGGCTATTATCCCGAAACTTTGCCAGCTTGCCGCCGGCGTTGGGCGGCTTACTTTTGCCCATAGGCGGAAGTTGCCGGCGCTGTCGCGGGAGATGCGGTAGCGCAACGCTTCGCTGTTGCCTGATAAAGTTACTCTGTTAAGTAAAATGATTGCGCCATTATCTACGCGGCAAAGATTACATATTAGTGTTTGCGCGCCAAGGCGGCTTTTAATAAAAACATACCCGCAGGTTGTATTTCTCTCATCGGCGGAAGAGATAAAATAATCAACTTGTTCGTGATTATTAAGAAGACCGCCGGAAACTTCGGCCTCCCATGTGCCGTATGCTCCGATTGCAGCTGCCGCCGCAACCGTGGCGCGCCCGGTAAAATTTACGGGGTTTAGCGCAACGCTGCTTGGCGTTAAAGTAAAATTAACATTGCTTGGTTTTTCTTTTATTACCCAGTCGTGCTGCGCTAAATCTAAAAAGCTGTCTTTCAGGGTTACTTTGCCTTGCTCTTCCTGCGTGTAGGAGTGTTCGCCCTCGGCGAAAGCGTAGAGTGCGGGTTGGGTGAAGGCGTGGACGATGTCGGCCTCAAACTGCGGCTGCTCTATTTGCGTGGGCGCGCTTTCGCTGCGGCGGGCGATTTCTTGCGCTATCCATGTCAGCGTGACGTCGGTGTGCCAGCGGCGGTAGGCGGCCCATACGGCCTGGCCCTCGCTAAGCGGGGCGGCAAGTTTTATCAGCGCGCCGCGCCGGGGGGAATGCAGGTCCGATATTTCAAAATCGGTTTCTTCTTTTAGGGTTTGGGCTTCTTCGTAGCCGGCGGCAAGCGGGCCGCGGCGCACTTCTAAAATTTGGCCCGCCGCGATGTGCGCGGTGCGCAAATCCGTACCCGCGTTTTGGCCCAAAAGTTCGGCGGTTTGCGTTATGGAAATATCCTGCGCGCCGTAGCTGGCAAGGCGGGCAAGTTCGCCGCTGATGGTTAGGGTTACGCTGCGCTCGCGCTCGCGGGTAACGGGCTCGGCCAGCGCAAAACCGCGAAATATTTTTATAAATTCCTCCCCACCGTTTGGCAGCTTTGCGCCGGCGTAAACTTCGGCCCGCGCGCCGGCGAGGTTGGGCAGCAGCGCGTCCAGCGCGCCGCCGGCGGTTGATAGGGTAAGCGTGGCGCTGGCGTTTGTCCATACGCCGTAGCCTTCGTTATCCAGCTTCCATTTTATGGGGCTTATTT
>JAISVV010000050.1 GCA_031271365.1 Elusimicrobiota bacterium
TTTAAAAAAGCCAAAAGGGTTATCGCCGTACGTCAAACTGCTCTTCCAGGCATTGGCGGCTTTGATACTTATCCATTACGATATTTACATAAAATTTTTGCCGCAGCCGTGGGGCTATATCCTGACGATTTTATGGGTAACGGGCATTACAAACGCTTTTAATCTGCTCGATATTCAAGACGGCCTTGCCGCCGGGCACGCCGCTTTGGCGGCCGCCGCGTTTGCCGCAGTCGCGCTGCCGGGCGAGTTTATTTACGTCAACTTTGCCGCAACCGCGCTGATAGGCGCAACCTGCGCGTTTTGGCCGTATAACCACAGCGCAAGCAAAAAAACTTTCCTGGGCGACGCCGGCAGCAATTTTTTAGGCTTTATACTGGCCGCGCTGGCTTTGGGCGCAAGTTACAGCAAGGTAAGCCCGCTGGCGGTTTTTGCGCCGCTGCTCATACTCGCGCTGCCGATATTTGATACGCTTTTTGTAAGCGCGGTGCGCCTGTCCAAAGGCATAAGCCCGCTAAAAGGCACGCCGGACCATTTCCCCCTACGCCTGCTGCGGCTTGGTTTAAACAAAAAAACAATTTTGATATTATCTTTATTAACAGCGGGCGTCTACGATATACTGGCCTACGCGGCCGCGCGCTGCGGGGCTTTTTGGGCTGGCGTTATCTACGCGGCAGTATTTTTAGACCTTATATTTTTTGCGGTGTTTTTAAAATGGAAAACAGAATAGTTATCATGGGCGCGGGCCTAAGCGGGCTTGCGCTTGCTTACAATTTAGAAAGCTGTAAAAAAGATTACGCGCTTTTGGAAGCCAAAAACAAAGCGGGCGGTTTGTGCGCGTCTTATAAAATAAAAGATTTTACTTTTGACTACGGCGGCCACCTTTTGCACCTTAACGCCAAGCGCGGCCTTAAGATGGCGCAAAAGCTGTTGGGCAAAAATATATTGCTGCACAAGCGCAGGGCTTTTGTGCATATTTACGGGCGGGATTTGGCTTTCCCCTTCCAAAATAATTTATACGGGCTGGACGAAAAAATTGTAAGCGAATGCGTTAACGAAGCCTTAAAAGCCTATAAAGAAAAGGATAAGGCCGATACCGCGCTTTTTAAAAACTGGGCTTTGGCTTTATACGGCAAAGGCATTTGCAAACACTTTATGTTCCCCTATAACCAAAAACTTTGGCAGACTGATTTGGGCAAACTTACCAGCGACTGGTGCGGCAAATTTGTGCCGGCCTCCACGCTGGAAGATATTATAAAAGGCGCCTACGCGCAGCGTAAAAAAGATTTTGGCTATAACGCGCATTTCTTTTACCCCAAAACGGGCGGCAGCCAGGCTTTGGTTGACGCTTTGCTTAAAAAAGCGCGGGTTAAATATAAAGCGGCCGTTACCGCGGTGGATTTAAAAAACAAAACCATCGCCGCCGGCGGCAAAACTTACGGCTACGACAAACTTGTAAGCACGCTGCCGCTGCCGCTGCTTGGCTGCGCGCTGAAAGATTTGCCCGCCAATATTAAAAAAGATTTTGCCGCTTTAAAGCACAACAGCGTCTACGTTTTAAACATCGCGGCCACGGGCAAGACAAAAGACGGCCACTGGTATTACTTCCCCGAGGATAAATACCCGTTTTTCCGTGTGGGCGTACAATCCTCTTTCGCTAAAGATTTAGCCATAGGCGGCAGCAGCAGTTTTTACGTTGAGTTTGCCGCCGCGCCCGGCCAAAAGCCCGATTTTGAGGTATGGCAAAAAACCGCTTTAGCGCAGCTAAAAGAACTGGGTTTTATAGAAACGGGCGCAAAAATACTTGTTAAAAACTGGGTTTCAATACCGCAGGCCTACCCCATTTACGACGCTAAACGCAAAGAAGCGGTTGAAAATATTGCAAACTATCTGCGCGGCCAAGGCGTTTATCTTTTGGGCCGCTACGGCGCGTGGGAGTATTCTTTTATGGAAAAAAGTTTACTGGACGCCGCCGATTTGGCGCTGGAGATATGCCAATGAAAATACTTATCTACGGCGGCAGTTTTGACCCGGCCCACATCGGCCACCGCGCGCTTTTAGAATCCGCTTTGCGCGAGGTAAAACCGCAAAAAACCTACATTTTTACCGCCCGCCGCTCGCCTTTTAAACAACAGGCGAAAACGCCCTTTAACGCGCGGCAGCAAACGGCCAAAGCAACGCTGTCCGGCCTTGGCCCCGATATTATTTTTGACGATTTTGAAAACCGCCAAAACCGCACGGTTTACGCGTGGGAAACTATCGCCTATATAAAACGCCTCCACCCGCGCGCGCAGGTTTACCTGCTGGCGGGCAGCGATTCTTTAAACGCGCTTACAACGTGGAAAAACGCGCAATACATTTTTAAAAATTCCGTAGTGGTTGCCGGCGCGCGCAAAGGTTTTGCGCCGCAAAAGGCGCCTTTTAAATATTTGCTTTTAAAGGGCCGCTATCCGCTGGTGTCGTCCACGGATATCAGGCTTGATATCATGCAAAGCGGCCAAACGCCGAAAACCATTTTGCCCGCCGTGGCGCAAATTATTAAAAAACAAAAACTATACGGCCTTAACTGCCACGCGTGGCTGCAAAAAAACCTCGGCGCGGCCAGATACAACCACGTCAAACACACCGCGGCTGCCGCCGTAAAACTGGCGCGGCTTTATAATTTTAACGCCGAAAAGGCCGCCGCCGCAGCCCTGCTGCACGATATGGCCAAAGGCTTAAGCGGCGCGCAACTGACAGCGTACGCCAAAAAAAATAAACTTAAAATAGCCGCGTTTGATGAAATTTGCCAACACCAGCCCGAGCTGCTGCACGCGCCCGCGGCCGCGCATATGGCGCAAAAAATATTCGGCGTAAAAGATAAAGAAATTTTATCCGCCATAGCCGCGCACACGCTTGGCAAGGAAGATATGGGCGCGCTGGATAAAATACTTTTTATCGCCGACATGGCCGGCAAAGACCGCCGCGCAAAAGACGCGGCCCGCGCAATGAAAGAAGCCCAAAAAAGTTTAGACGCCGGCCTTTTGGCCGCTTTAGACATAAAACTTACCTACACGCTTAAAACGCGCAAATGGATTGCGCAAACCGGCATAAAATTATGGAACAAAACAATCTTAAAAAACAATTAGGCCTAAGGCTGGTTGTCTGGACAGCCCTGGCAATTTTGCTTTACGGCGTACTTGCCGCCGCCTTAAACCCTAACGCAAAAATGCTTGCCGCGCGCGAAAGCGGCGCGGTAAACCTGCTTGTGCTCACGGGCAGGCCGATGTTTATCTCATACAACCCGAAATACAAAAAAGCCATAGTTACCAATTTAGAAGTTACAAAAGAAAATTTTGACATGGAAAAGTTTACCCGGGAAGCCGGCCTGCAAAGCGGCGCCGTTTTAACGCTGCAGCCCAAAGAGCAAAACCGCGCCGCGTTTTGGGATAATTTTAAAACAAACCTGCACGAGTGGCGCTATAAACCTTATCTTGCGCTTGCCTATCTGTGGCGTTACGCCGCTTTAAAAACAAGCGGCAAAACAGATATGCCGGCGGCAGACTTTATTTTAATAAGTTTTGATTTGGCGCAGCTTACGCCGGCCGATTTTGCCCTCAGCAACCCCGATAAGCCGCAGCCGCCCAAACGCGGCCGCCGCGCCGCGCCGCCGCAGCAGGTGGCTTTGGCGCAAAATATACAAACCGCAGCGCAAACCGATAAAGTGCTTGTTTTAGAGGTTTTAAACGCCTCCGGCCAAAGCGGCCTTGCCGCCGAAGTTACAAGATACCTGCGGGATTTAACCAACCTGGAAGTTTTAAACGTGGACGTTATAAGCTACGGCAACTACCCCGCCATGGAAGAAACCACCAAAATTTTGGACCATACCGGCCGCCTTAGCGATATCAAAAAAGCCGCCGGCTACCTTGGCCTGGGTGGGCGGGAAATTTTTAGCACAGAAGACAAAACGGCCATATCGGACGGCAAAATAGTGCTTGGCAAAGATTTTGCACTGCCAAAAGATATAAATAAATGATAATATCTTATTTACGACACGTCACACGGAGAGACTAAAAACAATGACCAAAGAACAAACAAAAAAAGCAGCCTTAAACGCCGCAAAAATTTTAGATGATAAAAAGGCCCAAAATTTAAAAGTGTATGATTTGTTAAACCTCTCCCCGCTTTGCGATTACGTAGTGCTGGCTACCGCGCTTTCCGCCCCGCATTTAGACGCTTTGGAGCAGGAAGTAAGCACCGGCCTTAAAAAAGAAGGCATTTACAAAACCAACCGCGACGGCGGCGAAACCGCCACCTGGCGCGTAAGCGACTACGGCGGCTTTATGCTGCACATAATGACGCAGCAGGCGCGCGATTTTTACGCATTAGACAAAATTTTCAGCTTTGGCAAAGAAGTTAAACCCGCCGCGCGGAAGAAAGCCGCGGCCAAAAAAACCGCCGCCAGGAAGCCGGCCGTTAAAAAATCCGCCAAAAAAGCCGCGCCTAAAAAGAAAGCGGCGGTAAAAAAGAAACCTGCCGTCAAAAAACCGGTAAAAAAATAAAGAAGGCAAAAAAATAAATGTTAAAAAAGTTAAAACTAAAAATAGAAGACCGCATAACCAAAGACCAATATTTTGCCGAATTTGAAGGCCTGCCGCCGGTTAACTTTGAGCCCGCGCCCGCGCACGCGGGGGCGGATATCTCTTTAACCTGGGCGATGGCGGCTGCAAAAATAATCAAAAAAAACCCGCTGGATTTAGCCAAAAAAGCCTGCCGCGCGCTGGAGCAGCTGGAAGAAATTAAAGAATGTTCCTTTACCGCGCCCGGATTTATCAATATCAATTTGCAAGATTCTTTTTTAGTGGAAGCCGCGCGCGACCGCCGGCTTAAAGAGCGCAACCTGCCCGCCAGCGACGCGCCGGTGGAAAAGGTTTTGATTGAATTTGTCTCCGCAAACCCCACGGGCCCGCTGCACGTGGCAAGCGGCCGCGGCGCAAGCCTGGGCGACAGCCTTGTGCGCATGCACCGCGCCTTAGGCGTAACCTGCGACAGCGAATATTATGTAAACGACGCAGGCAACCAGGCCGAACTTTTGGGTGAAAGCCTAAAAGCCCGCGCCCTCGGCCAGGAGCCGCCGGAAAACGGCTACCACGGCGAATATCTTATAGATTTAGCCAAACGCCTGCCCAAAGATTTACCACAGGAAGAATACGGCCGCTTTGCGATGGAAGAGCTTATAAAAAGCCAGCAGGAAGACATGCAAGCCTTTGACGTAGAGTTTACAAAATGGTTCCGCGAGAGCCGGCTGCACAAAGAAGGCGCCTTAGAAAAAACTTTAGCCGCATTGGAAACCACGCAAAACGTCTATAAAAAAGAAGGCGCAACCTGGTTTGGCACGGCCGCTGCAAACGACGATAAAGACCGCGTTTTAATCCGCAAAGACGGCCGGCCAACTTATTATCTGGCCGATATCGCCTATCACCAAAATAAATACGACCGCGGGTACACGCGCCTTATAGACATCTGGGGCGCGGACCACCACGGCTACGTGCCGCGCATGAAAGCCGCCGTAAAGGCTTTGGGCAGAGAGGAAGATTCCTTTAACGTCATTATCCACCAGCTGGTGCATTTAATTGATAACGGGCAAAAGGTTAAAATGTCCAAACGCGCGGGCACTTTTATAACTTTAAAAGAACTTATTGACGACGTGGGCCGCGACGCCTGCCGCTTCTTTTTTGCAAGCCGCACGCCCAACGCGCACCTTAACTTTGATATAGGCCTTGCCAAAAAGCAAAGCAACGAAAACCCTGTATTTTACGTGCAGTACGTGCACGCGCGCATATGCTCCATTTTCAACGCCGCGCGGGAGAAAAATTTACAGCCTTTAAGCATAACCTCGCCGGAAAACCTTGCCCCGCAGGAAAGATTGCTGCTAAGCAAAATGCTTTGGTTTAAAAAAACCATAGAAACCTGCGTTGGCGACTTAAGCCCGCATCATATAACGACGTATTTAAAGGAACTGGCCTCGCTGTTCCATTCTTTCTACGACTCCTGCCGCGTTATTGACGAGGCCAACCCGCAGCTGACGGCCTCGCGCCTGTTTACGTGCCGGCTGGTTAAGGAGCGTATTTCAAAAGGGCTGGAGTTAATAGGCGTATCGTCGCCCGAGCAGATGTAAAAATTTTACAAGCAGTTTTTAAAGGAGACGCTTATGAGAAAATATTTGGTTTTATTAATCTCGCTGCTTTTTGCCGCCCAATTAAGCGCGCAGAGCATAGAGCAGGCGGATAAAAGTTTTGAAGCCGGCCTCTATAAACGGGCCGAGCAGGAGTACAAACCTTTTTTAAACGATAAAAAAGCCGACGCGCGCTACCACGCCCAGCTTAGGACGGCGCTGGCCTTAAGCTACGCCTACGAACGCGATAACGCTTTAAAAGCCATCTATTCCTACCCCGTACCTAAGGACGACCTTTGGGCGGCGCGCTATTATTTGATAAAAACAGATATATTGCAGCAAACCTTATATTACGGCACGCCCGATTTGGCGGAAACCAAAACCGACCCGACAAAATTTACCTTTAACCAAAAGCAGGACGCCATAAAAGAAATTTATAAAAACCTTTGGGATATGCGCAAAAAACTGGTAAATATGCCTATAGAAGACGCGATGGGCTACACCACAAAATACTTTAGCAGTTCAAGCGCGCTTATTTTAACGCCTACTTTATACGACTATCTTGTAGGCGAATGGATATACAAGGAAATACAGCCCAAAGAAGCTATTTTGGAAGAAAGCTATAAACTTGGCGGCAAAAACAGAGAAGCCGTGCGCGAAGTTTGGCGCATAGAGCGCATCCTACTAGCCGCCATAAATGACGAAAACCAGATAACAGACCGGTCGGTGGCCGTATTTTCGCCAAACTCGAGGAGAACATATAGCGAAAACCCGCCAAAAGACCTGCCGGTGGCCGATATGCTTACCGCCGTCAGCGGGCAAAAACCGCAAGAAGATAAGGGCAAATTTTTCTTTAAAGCAAAAGAAGTGCTTGGCAAGGCAAAAGCCGCCCTGGAGGCGGGCACTATCTATAACGCCGTTAAAGAGTATCAAACGGCAGTAGCCGCGCTTGACTATTGCCTTGCATTGCCGCTTAACTATTTTACCGATCGCTGCAAAGATATCAAAGACGGAATAACCAACCCGCGCTTTTACATAGAAGACGACGGCGGTTTTAACCGCCCCACGGGCCAGGCCGCGACTATTAAGATAAACGCCGCCAATATAGACAGGCTTTATATGCATATCTATAACCTGCCGGCGGAAAAGTTTAAAAGCACCCGCAGCGGCCACTGGCTTACATCGCCCGACCGGGAGGTAAGACGCCAGATTGTTGACGGCAAGCCGCTGCGCACCATTATAATGGAGCTTTTATACAAACAAAAATACGCGCCGGCAGACGCCGAGTTAAGCGTGCCTTATATGGCCCCCGGCTTTTACGCCGTTGTGCTAAGCCGCCAAGCCGCGCCCGATGAAGACGACCGCATGGTGTTTTTAAACTTTACCGATTTGGCCGCTTACGTGACGGCCTACTCCGCCACGCCGGACTTAAATAAACTTACCTACCGCGGCAGCCAGTTTAAAGTTTACTCTTTAGACGCGGCGACGGGCAAACTGCAGCCTTCTGCCTCGCTGCAAACGGGCGACGCAAAAAAATATACCACCGCCAAAAACGGGCAGCTGCAGATACCCGCCAAAAATAACGACAAAACCGGCGGCCTGCTGCTGCAAAAAGATAAAAGCTACGCCATTGTGCCCAATATTTATTTTAACCACAGCGAGTACGACCGCTACAATATAATCATCAACACGGACCGCGCCGTATACCGCCCCGGCCAGGAAGTTAAGGTTAAACTTAATGTTATAGAGCGCAGGCCGCCGGCTTATACCGCCTACTCCGGCAAGCAAAAAATTAAGGTTGAAGCGCGCGACGCCAATTATAATGTCATAGAACGGCGGCAGCTGGCCTTAGATAATATGGGCGCGGCCGATTTTGCCTTTACGCTGCCGCAGGAAAGCCTGCTGGGCAATTTTAATATTAACGCGCGGATAGAAAACCAAAGCGGCTACGCCAGTATCTCCGTAGAAGAATATAAGCGCCCGGAATTTGAGGTTAGCTTAAAGGATAAGGAGGATGTCTCGGCGTACGGCAAACCGCTGGTTATAGAAGGCAGCGCCTTATACTACCACGGCGGCGCGGCGCCAAACGCCAAAGTAACCTACAGCATAAGCAAAACTTATTTTACGCCTTGGTTTGTATGGTGGTGGATGAGAGTCGAACCAGACATCTGATAATCCTAA
>JAISVV010000069.1 GCA_031271365.1 Elusimicrobiota bacterium
AGCTGTTTATATCTTTTATCGCCGCGGCTTTTGGCGCGCTGAGGCCCGCCGCCAGCATATACGAGGCGGCGCACTTGCGGATATCCTCTGCCGCGCTGTCGCCGCCTAAAATTTGCACGGGCTTAAACCCGCCCGCTTTGCGCCATGTGTTTTTGTTTATTACCAAAAACTCCGCGCCCCAGATTTCGCCGTTTGCGCCAAGGCCCGCGCCGTCAAAAGTAAAGGCCAAAAACCTGCCTTTTATATTATGCTCTGCCGCCACGCTTAAAGCGTGCGCCAGATGGTGCTGCGCCTTTGTGGCGCGCGGTTTAAAAGCCGCGCTAAAATAATTTGGGTGCAAATCGCGCACAAAAACTTTTGGGTTGATATTTAAAAGGCGGCGCATTTTTTTTAGCGTTTCTTTATAATAAGCGGCGTTGGCGGCATTATCCAAATCGCCGATGTATTGGCTTAGGTAGGCTTTATCGCCTTTGGCAAGGCAGAAGGCGGAGGTTAAATCCCCGCCCAGGGCAAGCGTAGGTTTTTTGACGGCGGCGGGCAGCCTGAGAGAGCCCGGCGCGTAGCCGCGCGCGCGTCTTAAAAAATGGGTTTTGCCGTTTAACTCAAACAGCACGCTGTCGTCCATGCGGTTGTGTATGGGGCGGTTGTGCAGCAAAAAGCCGTCGGCCACTGCGGCCAGCGTTTTTTGCGCTTCTTTATTATCAATGCAGATAGGCTGGCCGCTTATGTTGCCCGAGGTCATCACCAGCGGGCGGGGCCCTAAAATATCAAATAAAATTTTGTGCAGCGGCGTGTAGGGCAGCATAAAGCCGGTGGTAGCCAGCCCGTCGGAGATTAAGGGTATCTCAACCTTTTTTTTAAGCATTACTACGGGCGCTTCTTTGCTTTTTAAAAGTTGTTCTTCGGCCGCGTTAACATGGCAATATTTTTTGATGGTTTTAATATCGCCCGCCATTAAAGCAAGCGGCTTGTGCGGGCGTCTTTTGCGCGCGCGCAGACGGGCAAGGGCCGTTTTATCCAGCGCGTTGCACGCCAGGTGAAAGCCGCCCAAACTTTTTATGGCTATTATTTTGCCCTCTTTAATTTTTTGCGCCGCTTGTTCGATGCCGCCTGCGCTTTTGCTTTTATAGATAAACTCAAGGCGCGGGCCACAGGCGGGGCAGCAGTTTGGCTGCGCGTGGAAGCGGCGGTTTTTGGGGTTATCAAACTCGGCCTTGCAGGCGGGGCACATTTTAAAGCGCGCCATGGTTGTTTGGGCGCGGTCGTACGGCAGGTTTTTGATTATCGTGTAGCGCGGGCCGCAGTTTGTGCAATTTGCAAACGCGTAGCGGTAGCGGCGGTTTTTTACGCCCGCTATATCTTTTTTGCAGTTTTTGCACACGGCGATATCGGCCGGCGCGGAGGTTTGCGCCCGCGCGCGGCGCGTGGTTTTGATTTTAAAACCGGTTTCTTTTTTTACGGCGATATTTTGTATTTTTACGCTTTCTATTTTGCTCAGCGGCGGCGGGTTTTTTTGCAGCGCGCGGGTAAATTTTTGCAGCGCGCCCGCAGCGCCCTGCGCTTCTATAACAACGCCTTTGCCCGAGTTAAAAACAAAGCCGCTCAGCTTGTTTGCGCGCGCTGAATTGTAGACAAAGGGCCTAAAGCCCACCGCCTGCACCACGCCGCGGATTAGTATCTTTTTCCTTAACATATGCGCGGCAGCGCTTCGCCAAGCGGCGCGCGCAAAACGCGCTTAACGCCCAGTTTGGTTATAAGGTTAACTTTACCGCCTTTAACCGCCTGCCCCACGACAGCCGCGCCTTTGCCGTAAGGCTGCGCTTTGATAATTTTTAGCGCGTCTTTTGCTTTGCCCGCGCTTACGGCCAGCACAAATTTGCCCTCGTTGGCCATGTCTAAAATATCAAGGCCCAAAAGCTCGCTTGCGGCTTTGGCGGCGGATGAAACGGGCAGCAAAGTTTCTTCTATTTCAAAGCCGGTTTGGCGCGAGGTTAGCTCGTTTAGCACGGAGGAAAGCCCGCCGCGCGTGATATCGCGCATCATTTTTACGTCGGGGCCAAGGGTGTTTATCAAGGCGGCGGTTATTTTGTTTAACGGCGCGCTGTCGGTTTTTAAATTGCTTTTAAGGCCAAGGTTATGGCGCGCGTTTAGCATGGCCAAAGAGTGCTCGCCCAGCGCGCCGCTTATGATAAGCGTATCGCCCGCTTCAATATTTTGCGGCGCGATATTTGCGCGCGGCAGCATATGGCCGACGGCGGAGGTGATGATAAAAATTTTATCGCATTTGCCGCGCTGCACAACTTTTGTATCGCCGCAGGCAACAATAACGCCCGCTTCTTTGCAGCGGCGCGCCATGGCGGCAAGTATCTTTTTAAAATCCGCCACAGGCAGGCCGTCTTCAAGGATAAAAGAAACGCTTAGATATTTGGGGCTTGCGCCGCGCACGGCCAAATCGTTAACCGCGCCGCAGACGGCCAAATCGCCGATATTACCGCCGGGGAAGAAGACAGGGTCCGCCACAAAGCCGTCGCAGGTGAGAGCGATATTTTTTGGCGTGCCGCCAAGCAAGGCAGCGTCTTCCAGCCGGTTTAAAAGCGGGTTGCCGAAGTATTTTAAAATGATATTTTGTATAAGCCCCGCGCTTTCGCGCCCGCCGGAGCCGTGGGCAATTTTAATTGTATCCATAATTTTATCCCATATTATTATAAGCCGCCGCGCAGGCGCCTTCCTGCGATACCATGCACGGGCCCAAAGGTTTTTGCGGCGTGCAAACGCGCGCGAAATACGGGCATTTTTGCGGCGGTATTTTGCCTTTTAGTATCAAGGCGCAGCGGCATTTTGTTTTGCGTTCTTTTTGCGCGCGGATTTTAAAAACTTTTTTTGCGTCAAAGGCGGCAAACTCTTCTTTAAGTTCTAGGGCCGACTGCTCTATTTTACCAAACCCGCGCCAGCTGCCGGCGGCCGGGGTAAAAACTTTGGCTGTAAGGCGCAGCGCGGTTTTGTTGCCGCCCGCCTTAACCCAGGCGTAGGCGTTTTGCGTTTTGGGTTTGCCCAATTTTGCAAGCGCGGCGAGTATCTCCTTTGCGCTAAAGCCGGCAGCCGCGGCGGGTTTGGCGTATTTTTCGGAGATAAAATCAAACTCTTTAAGCCCCGTTATAACGCTTACGTTGCCTGGCAGCAAAAAGCCGTCTATATTATTTTTTTCTTTTAAAATCAGCTCCACGGCGGGCGCAACGCGCTTTAGCGCGGTATAGACGTAAAAGTTTTTTAGTTTTAGCTTGCGCGCGGCTAAAACGGCGGCTGCTGCGGCGGGCGCGGTGGTTTCAAACCCGACGGCTAAAAAGATAATTTTTTTATTTGGGTTTTTTTGCGCGATATCAACCGCTTGCAGCGGGCTGTAAATTATCCGCACGTCCGCGCCGGCCGTTTGCGCGTCTTTCAGCGACATTTTTGCGCCCGGCACGCGCAGCATATCGCCGAAGGTGGCCGTAATTACGCCCGGTTTTAACGCCAGGGCGAGCATATTATCGATATCGCTTTGCGCGCTTACGCACACGGGGCAGCCCGGGCCGCTGATAAAATTTATCCTGCCCGCAAGCAGCGTTTTAAGCCCGCTTTTTGCAATGGCGTTTGTGTGCGTGCCGCAGACTTCCATTATGTTGAGAGGAAGATTGCGGCTGTTCGCCCTGCCCTCTCCCCTCAAGGCAGAGGGGGAAAGAAAGGGGCGTTGCGCGGCGGCCTCTGTTGCAGGGCGTTGGGAGTTAAAAATTTTGCGTTTCATTGATATCGGCTATGGTTTTTTTGGCTTCTTTGGCGGCCATAATTTCTATTATAAAGCCGGCGTGCACAAGCGCGTATAGGCCTTTTTTTGCCTGCGGTTTTAGCGCGGCGGAAACTTCCTTTCGCACGCCGTTAAAATCAACCAGCGCCCTGCCGTTTTTTACGCTTATAATTTTGCCCACCGAGCTTAGGCACATAAACTATATCTCCAAAATATCGCCGTCGTAGGGCGCGAGCGTGTGTTCAAAAATACGGCCAGCCGCGGCCAGGGCCTCGTCGCGCAGATGCATGGCGTTATAATCGTCGGCCTTAAAGTGTATTAAGGCCAGGGCTTTTGCGCCCGCCTCTTGCGCCAGCGCTGCGGCCTGCTGCGGGTTTAGATGATTGTTGTCTGGCGATTGGCCGGGCAGATAAGAGCATTCGGCAATCAATAAATCTGCGGCGCGGCCCAACTTTACCGCATTGTCCGCAACGCCCGTGTCAACGGCGTAGGCAAGCGTTTTGCCGCCGGCTTCTATGCGATATCCGATAGTTGGCGCCGCGTGCTCCAAAGGCAAAGCTGCAAAATCAAACGGCAAATTTTTTGCCGCGCCAACTTCTAAAATTTGCGTTTTGGTTTTAAGGCTTTCCGGCGCGGGCATAAACGGCGGGCGCATAATATTTTCAAGCTCTTTTTTATTGCCGCCCGCAGTTATGATAGTAAGCCCGCCGCGCCAGTTAAAAAGCGGCAAAATTTGCAGGCCTTCAATATGGTCCATGTGCAGGTGGCTTAAAAGCAGGTAGACGGGCTTATCGTCCTTTATAATATCGTAGGCTTTATAAAGGCCGCCGCCGGCGTCAAGCAAAATATAGCAGTCCTGCAGTTCCAGCAGCGTGCAGGCGGTGTTGCCCGTTTGCGTGTTAAACCAGCCGTTTGTGCCTAAAAAGTGTATTCTCATATAAATTATCCTTTATAAATATCATACTTTTTTATAACATATATATTAATACCTTAAAATCAGGAGCGTCATTATGGGCAAAAAAATTGTTGCAACAAACGCCGCGCCAAAAGCTATCGGGCCGTACTCGCAGGCCGTAAGGAACGGCACCTGGGCTTTTATCTCCGGCTGCTTGCCGGCGGACCCGGTTACCGGCGATTTAACGGGCGGCGATATCCGCACGCAAACGGCCAGGGTTTTAGATAATATGAAAGAAGTTTTAAAAGCCTGTAAAATGGAATTTAAACACGTTATAAAAACAACCGTTTTTGTAACCAACCTGGCCGACTTTGCCGACATGAACGACGTTTACGCCAAATATTTTACCGAAAACCCGCCGGCAAGGAGCACGGTGCAAGTGGCCGCCCTGCCCAAAGGCGCTTTGGTGGAAATAGAGGCCGTAGCGCGCAAATAAAAAGCGCGCAAAAAGGGGGCGGTATAATGGCGGACTTAAAAGATAACCCGATATTAAACCGGCGCACGGCCGGCGTTTTGCTGCCGCTGTTTTCTATGCGCGGCTCCGGCGACTGGGGGTGCGGGGATATGGCCTCTTTCGCGCAGTGGATAGAATATTTTGCCCAGGCGGGCGTAAAAGTAATACAGATACTGCCTATCAACGAATGCGGGCCGCAGGAAAACAGCCCCTACAGCGCGCTTAGCGCCTATGCCATAGACCCTGTCTATATCAGCATGGACGATGTGCCCGAGGTTAAGGCCTCCGCCGCGGCGCAGCGCATAATAGAACAAAGCAAAGAAGAAATTAAATACTGGCGCTGGGAAGCGCGGCTGCAGTTTAAGTATATAAAAAGCGTTAAATTAAAAACGCTTTGGGCCGCTTACGAACATTTTTTGAAAGAAGAAGGCGCCAAAAACACCAAACGCTACAACGATTTTTTAGCCTTTGAAGCGCGCCACGCCGCCTGGCTTGTGCCTTACACGCTTTTCCGCTGTATGAAGGACCAAAGCGGCTGGACCACCTGGAAACACTGGCAAAAACCTTTTAAAGAAGCCGATATAAATTTTCTTAAAACCTACGCCGCCAAAAACTCTAAACAAATGATGTACTTTGCCTATATGCAATGGATAGCGCAGCAGCAGCTGGAAGGCATTAAAAAACTTGCCGCGCAAAAAGGCGCGCTTATTTTTGGCGATATCCCCTTTGGCGTAAACTTTGACAGCGCCGACGTTTGGAGCAATCAAAAAAAATATCTTTTGGATACCGAGGTAGGCGCGCCGGGCGATATGATGGCCCGGGGCGGCCAGCGCTGGGGCCTGCCCGCCTATAACTGGGCCGAGGTGGAGCTTAACAACTTTAACCTGTGGCGCGGCAAAGTTAAGCGCGCGTGCGAACTTTACGACGCTTTCCGGCTGGACCATTTGGTAGGTTTCTTCCGCACGTGGATATACGCGCCGGGCGACGATGCCGGCCGCTATGATTTAACGGATGAGGAGGCCCAGCTCTCGCGCGGCACGCATTTTATGGAGGCTGTCATAGAAGCCGCCCGGGGCAGCTTGCCCATCGGCGAGGATTTGGGCGTTATCCCAGATTATCTGCGCAAATATATGCGCGATATAAGCCTGCCGGGTTACAAAGTTTTGCGCTGGGAGAAGGACGCCGAAGTCTACCGCGACCCTAAAGCCTACGCCGCGGCTTCTTTGGCCACCACCTCCACGCATGATACGGAAATGCTAAGCCAGTGGTGGGAAGGTATGCAGGATTGGGGCCGCGCCGCCGCCTGGAAGATGCTTACCGGCTATGATAACGACGGCCGCATCCCTTTTGACCAGCACTCGCAGCGCATTATTTTAAAGCGCCTCTTAGACGGGGCAAGCGCAATGGTAATAGTGCCCCTGCAAGACGTTATGGGTATAAGCGGGCGTATAAACATACCCGGCACCATAAGCGAAGATAACTGGACGTGGCGCGTGCCGTACGAGCCAAAAGAATTCCAGCAAAAATTTGCCGCGCAGATGGAAATGTTTACGCAGCTTATTAAAGAAAGCGGCAGATAAAATGGACCTTATTATAAATATAGACGGCGGCAGCCGCGGCAACCCCGGGCCGGGCGCAAGCGCGTGGATTATTAAAGATAAAACCGGCAAAAAACTGGCCGCAGAGGGCGTCTTTTTTGCTCTTTGCACAAATAACCAGGCCGTATTTAACGCGCTTAAAATGGCGCTTTTAAAGGCTTTTGCTTTAGGCGGCAAGCGGCTTGAGGTGCGCAGCGACTCTTTACTTTTGGTTAAGCAGTACGCCGGCGAGTATAAGATAAAAAACCCCGAACTTAAAGTTTTAATGCGCGAGATTAAAGCCCTTGCCGCCAAATTTGCCGTTGTACGCCTTAGCCATGTGCCGCGCGCGCAAAATAAAGAGGCCGATTTGATGTGCAATATAACTATGGATAACAATCTTAAAAAACCGGCTGACGCCGCCGCGCCAAAGCCGCGCCCTAAAAAAGAGCCTGCGCAAGGCGAACTTTTTGACCTTTCTAATCTCTAAAATTGCTAAAATGTAAGTACAGCTTGGCTGTATCTGGACGGGAAGCCGCGGTATTTGCTTGCAAATGCCGAGGAACTTCCGGACTCTAAGGGCAGGGCGCCGCGCGCAAGCGCGGGAGGGCGGGGCCAGATACCCCGTTCGACGGAAAGTGCAACAGAAAATATACCGCCTCTTTGGCGCAAGCCTTATAGGTAAGGGTGAAATGGCGCGGTAAGAGCGCGCCGCGCAAACGGCGACGTTTGCGGCATGGTAAACCCCGTCTTGAGCAAGGCCAAACCTCCGAGTATTGCCCGTACGTTATAAGGAAAGTGGGCCGCATAGATAAATGGCTTCCGCGCCGGCGAAACCGGCGCACAGAATCCGGGGTATAGTCCAGATAAATAAGCCGATAAAAACCGCCCGCCCGCGCCAAAAGCGCGGGCGGGCGTCGTTTAGCGCAAAATTATTTTTCCGGCGGGGTTTGGGGCTGCTGCTCAAGCGGTATGGAGAACCAAAAAATAGAACCCTGCCCGCGGCCGGCGCTGGAAACTTCTATGCTGCCGCCGTGGGCGTGGACGATATCTGCGGCTATTGAGAGCCCCAAGCCCCAACCCATGCTTTTATAATCATCGGACATAGAATCAGCCTGCTGGAATTTGTGAAAAATTTTTACGCGGTCCGCCGCCGTAATGCCAAGGCCGTTGTCCTTTACAAAAGTGCGCAGCCAGCCGTTTTCTGTAAAATAGCGTATTTCCACCGAGCCGCCTTCGGGCGTAAACTTTAAGGCGTTATTTAACATATTGCTTATCACCTGGTTTATGCGGTGCCTGTCGGCGGTAATATTTATTGTTTGCGGCAGCTCAAAGATGCGGAAGTTTACCCCTCTCTCCTGCGCTATGATGTTGTATTGGGTGTAAATATCGTCCATCAAGGTGTTATAGATAAAATCCTTAAACTCCATATTTAAATTGCCAGAGGCAAGCATGGAAGCGTCAACCAAATCGTTAATCAAAAACGTCATATTGGCGGCGGATTTAACAACGTTATTTAACATTTTTCTGGTTACGTTATCGGCTTCTTCGTCGGCCAGGGCGGAGGTATAGCCTTGTATGGAGGTTAAAGGCTGCTTTAAATCGTGCGCCACAACGGACATCATTTTTGATTTTACTTCATTGAGGCGGGCAAGTTCGGCGTTGTCTGAGGAAAGGCGGCGCACCATGGTTTCAAGAGCCTGGGCCTTTTCGTGTATGTCTCTGGCGGCGTCGTAGACGCTGCGTTCGCGTTTGCGGCAGGCGTTTTCCACGGCGTTAAGCCGCTTTTTAAGGACAAAAATTTTTGCCATAAAAAGCGCCGTTAAAACGCCCAAAAGCAGTAAGACTATAGTGTCCATAACCTTATATTAACATTATTTAAGTAATTTTTTAATCGCCTTTTCGCTAAGGCCGCCTTTGCGGATTATAACAGGCTCCGCCTTAGAGACGTCCACCACGCAGGAGGGCTGGTTTTTTATATCGCCGTTTAGGACGATAATCTCCGCCAGGCCGCGGAAGGTTTTTAAAACCTGCTCTTCGCTTTCGCAGACGCTTTGCCCGTGCAGATTTGCGCTGCTGGCAAAGAAAGGGCTGTCCAGCTCGTCCATAAGGCCGAGGATAAAATCATCGTCGGGCACGCGCAGGCCTACGGTGCTTGCGCCGCCTAAAACCATTGCGCCGTGCGCGCTGCTTTTGGCAACCAGCGTTAAAGCGCCGGGCCAAAGCGCGCTCAGTTTAATAAAATTTTTATTAATTTGAGCCATGCGCGCGGCTTGCTGCATATTGCATAAAATCTGCGCGGGTTTTGACTGCGGGTTATTTTTGATTTTGTTTAAGCGCAGCAGCGCCGTTTTTGCCCCCGCGCTAGTAACAAGGCCGTAGACGGTATCGGTTGGCAAAACGGCGGTATGCGCATTTTTTAAAGCGCGTAAAATCTCCGCGCGGTCCCTGTCGGCGAGGTTAGAGAGGCGGTATACTTTTGTTTCAGGCGGGTTCATCTTGTTCCTCTTCTTCGTTTTGCGCTCTGGGGTCTAAGATAAGGACAAATTCGCCCAGTATTTTTTTGCGCGCCTTTAGGTTTGCCAGTACTTCCTCAACGCCGCCTTGCAGCCACTCTTCAAAAGTTTTGGTTAACTCGCGCGCTGAAATAACTTTGGTTTGCGGGCCGAAGTTTTGCAAAATAATCTCTAAAAATTTAATTACGCGGTGGGGAGACTCGTAGATAACTACCGGCTTTTCAAGCGCAAAGGCGGCTGATATCATCTTAACTATTTTGCCCTGCTTTCTTGAAGTAAAACCCAAAAACGTAAACCCGCCGCCTGATAAGCCCGCGCCGCTTAAGGCGCAGGTTAAAGCGCTGGGGCCGGGCAAAGCGTTTATTTTTATGCCCGCTTGCCGCGCGGCTTTAACCAGCTTCCAGCCCGGGTCGGACACGCAGGGCGTGCCTGCGTCTGATATAAGGGCGCAGGTTTTGCCTTCTTTTAAAATATCAAGGCAGCGCGCAATGGAGTTTGCGTCCGCCTCGTTGTAGCGCAGCAGTTTTGTGTTTACGGCGTAATTTTGCATTAATTTTGCGCTTTGGCGGGTATCTTCGCAGAAAATAAAATCCGCCGCTTTTAAAACCTCCAAAGCGCGCATGGTGATGTCCTGCAAATTGCCTATCGGCGTGGGGACAACATAGAGCATAGTAATATTATAGAATATATACACGTAAAAATAATACCTTGACGTAAGCGCCGCTGCGGCCGCCGTTAAGCGCGCAGGTAAACTTTTTTAAAACATCCGGCTTTGCGCGGGTTTTATATATCTGATATACCTCTAAGCGGGCTTTGTTTTGCGTATGCGGGCCGCTTTTTTTGTAATTATGCAAACTTTTAACCCGAACCTTAATGTTTTAGCCGCGCTAGGCGCGTGGGATATCGTCGTCTTTGCGCTTGTCCTGCTGCTTACTTTGTGCGCCGTTATCTACGGCCAGCTGCGCCGCAAAAAGGGCGCAAATAAGTTTTTGGATTATATGCTTATGGGCAGGCGGCTTTCTTTGCCTTTATTTGTGGCTACGCTTGCGGCCACGTGGTACGGCGGCATTTTCGGCGTTAACGAGATTACTTTTAACTTCGGTATTTACAACTTTATAACGCAAGGCGTCTTTTGGTACGCGGCTTATATAATTTTTGCTTTGTTTTTGGTGGATAAAATAAAAAAATACCAAAGCGTCACCATGCCGCAGCTTGCGCGGGAGATGTTTGGCAAAAAATCTTCCTACGCGGCGGCGGTTTTAACTTTTTTTGGCATTATGCCGATAAGTTATGTTTTAAGTTTGGGCATATTTTTGCATTTGGTTTTTGGCATAGGCGTTGTTAAAGGCATGATTGCGGGCACGGCTTTTGTGTGTTTATACGCGGCGCGGGGGGGGCTTAGGGCGGTGGTGTTCTCCGACGTGGTGCAGTTTTTTGTTATGTGCGCGGCGGTGTTTTTGGTTTTGGCCTTTTCCGTGGGCGCGTTTGGCGGAATCGGGTTTTTAAAAGCAAATTTGCCCGCAAGCCATTTTTCTTTAACCGGCGGTAATACGTGGTTTAACACTTTGGCTTGGGGGTTTATCGCGCTTTCCACGCTGGTGGACCCTTCTTTCTACCAACGCTGCTTTGCCGCGCAGGACGCTAAGACGGCAAAATACGGCATTTTAATTTGCACGCTTATTTGGTTTTGTTTTGATATCTGCACCACCGGCGGCGCGCTTTATGCGCGCGCTTTAATGCCGCAGGCCCAGCCCGCGCACGCTTATTTTTTATACGCGCTGCAGCTTTTGCCCGAGGGTCTGCGCGGTTTTTTTGTAGCCGGCGTATTGGCTTTAATACTTTCTACGCTGGATTCTTTTTTGTTTATCGCCTCGAACACTTTGGGGTATGATTTGCTTAAAGGTAAATTTAAAGATAAAGTTTTGGCTAACCAGATTTTCTTTTTTGCGGTGGCGGCGGTATCTGTAGTTTTGGCGGTTTTCTTTGAGGGCAACTTTAGGCGTATTTGGTTTGTGGCGGGCTCTTATATGTCGGCGTGTTTGTTGATACCGATGGTGTTTGGCCACCTTTGGCCGCGGCGCATAAGCGATAACGCTTTTACTTTCTCCTGCGTACTTTCGGCCGCGGCGATAACGCTTTGGAATATTTTGCCCAAACCCGCCGCTTTGAACGCGGTGGAAGGGTTTTATATCGGCGTTATTTGTAATATCATTATTTTAGGCTTTGCGGTTTTTAAAAACAAAACTTATGCAAAAAATTAGCAGCGTTTTAATAATAGCCAACGGCGCGGCGGAGGGTAAATCTTTTTTAAAAACCCAGGCCCGCGCGCACGATTTTATTTTGGCTTTGGACGGCGGCGCGGACATCGCCTTAAAAGCCGGCGTGACGCCGGATTTGGCGGCGGGTGATTTGGATTCGATATCGGCCGCCGCGCGAAAGCGGCTTGGCGCGGTAAGGCTTTTTAAAATAGCGCGCCAGGATAATACCGATTTGGAAAAGGGTTTGGATTTGCTTTCTTTTATCAAGCCAAAAAACGTTACAATAGTTTGCGCCGCCGGCGGCCGGCTGGATTTTACTTTAAGCAATTTTTCGTCGGTATTTGGCTATGTTAAAAAGTTTGATATTGTTTTTGCGGGCAAAGGCTGGCGCGTATACCCGCTTATAAAAACCCGCGCGTTTAAAACCCGCCGGGGCGCCAAAGTAAGCCTGATACCGATGGACAAATGCCAGGGTATAACGCTAAAAAATTTAAAATATCCTTTAAAAAACGCTTCCTTAAAACCCGGCCAAACGGCTGTAAGCAATATGGCTGCGGCCGCCAACATAGAAGTAAAACTTAAAACCGGCAAACTGCTTGCAATGATTTACGAGTAAAAAATATTTACCAAACATCTCTCCGCCCGCCCCCCTTGGCCTAATTTTTATACCAAGTGGGGTTATATGTATGCGGTATTAAGTTATAGTGGTCTAGTAGTCTATACGTATAGTCCTTTGTATATACATAAAGTCATTGCGAGGGCGCCGTATAATGCGCCGTAAGGCGCATTGCCCGTGGCAATCTTCCTTTTTCTGCAGTAAGACTTTAATATGAAGATTGCCGCGTCGCTGGAGCTCCTCGCAATGACTTTATTAATAAGCCGCGCTCGCAGAGCCGCGTCCAAGCCGTGTCCTGTTGTGTAGTGTAGTTGCCGTCCCCATCCTGGCAGGGAAGGTTACTCGGCGAGTTTGCCGCGTTGTCAAAAATACGTATTTTATGATGCCAACTTGTTTGACTGTTTGAGTAAAAAATGCTGAGTAGTTACCTACAGGTGTTTGGCATTTTTTGCGAGTTGTCAAACAAGGCCATAAAATGCGTATTTTTGGCGGCGTCATGAGCCGAAAACCTTCCCTGCCGAAAG
>JAISVV010000082.1 GCA_031271365.1 Elusimicrobiota bacterium
AGACATCGGCCTGGGCTTTGCCAAAACCAAAGAGCAAAACTGGTTTTTGCTGGATAATTTAGAATATTTTGCGCCGCTGAACCTGCCCATGCTTGTTGGCGCAAGCCGCAAAAACTTTACCGGCGGCGCGCTGGAGAGCTCTTTAAAAGCGGCAAAAACAAGCGCGCAAAAAAACGCCGCCATACTGCGCGTGCACGACGTAAAAGAAACCAAAATAATGCTGGAGGAACTTTATGCAAAAAAAGTTTAGCATAAGCGTAAAATCCGCCTTTAAAGCAAGCCATTGGCACGATAAAACTTTAAACGAGGCCGCGCATACGCATCACTTTAAATACCGTGTTACGCTGGAGGGCCCCCTTAACGAAGAAGGCTATTTGGTTGATTTCAGGCGGCTTGAAGCGGCGCTTAAAACCTTAAGCGCAAAATTGGAAGGCAAAGATTTAAATACGATTTTTAAGCACCCCACCGCCGAGAAACTGGCCGAATACCTCTTTGACGCGGCGGCCGAACAATTTAAAGAAGTTAAAGAAGTCGCCCTGCAGGAAACGGAGGATTATTATGCCGTCTGCCGCGCAGATTAATAACGTCTACATCGCCTTTGGCGCAAACGCCGGGGAACGCAAAAAAAATATCGCGCGCGCCATTGCGCTGCTTAAAACGGCCGGCAGCGTGGAAAAGATTTCCCCCCTTTTCAGCACCAAGCCGGAAGGGCACGCGCAGCAGGCCGATTTTTTAAACGGCGCGCTGCTTTTAAAAACCGCGTTGCAGCCATTGCCGCTTTTACAGCTGCTTAAAGAAATAGAAACGCAGGTAGGCCGGCAAGCCACTTTTAAAAACGGCCCGCGCGAAATTGATTTGGACATTATTTTTTACAACAATCAAATAATTACCGAAGGCGAACGCCTTACGGTGCCGCACCCCCGCGCGCACGAGAGAGAGTTTGTGCTGCTGCCGGTAAGTTTTATAGCCCCGCGCTTTGAGCACCCGGTGTTTGAAAGCAGCGTTGCGCAGCTTTTAAAAAAATTGCTGCAAAATAAATACGCGCCGGCGGGCAAATAATTGTAGAATAGTTTTATGGGGATATTGACAGTTGAAACACGGAGGGTAAAATGAAAAAATTATTATTATTTACGTTTGCGGCGTTTTTATTTGCAGGCGCAAACGCAGCCGTTAACCAGGAATGTTTTTACGGCAAGGACTGCCTTGCCGGCCAGGCAGCCGCGCCTAAAGTAAACTGCAAAAAATGTATGCGATGGCACAAAGCCTATATGCAAAAAGGGCGCCGCCAAGCGCACGCCGCGCCGGCCGAAAGCTGCCCCGCCATGCGCGGCCAAAAATGCAATTGCGCCAAAGCCAAAGAGGGTAAAAAATGTAATTGCAAAAAATGCAATTGCGCCAAAGCGGTAAAAAAACCCAAAGCCGCAAAAGGCAAAATACGCCGCTTTGGCCACAACAGATATATGATGGAAAAATGCCGCGCCTGCATGATGAAAAACATGAAAGATAATCATAAAAAAGCCGGCGCCGGCAAAGCTGCGCAAACGCATCGCTACTACGTCGGCGGCCCAAAAAGCGGCACGGCGGAAGTGATACACGCCAAATAAAAACCTATACAAAAAACCCCCGCTGATTTACGGCGGGGGTTTTTAAATGCTAAAATAAGATATTGACGTTTTGCGCCCGTAGTTCAACGGATAGAGCACCAGCCTCCGAAGCTGGTAATGCAGGTTCGATTCCCGCCGGGCGCAAAACGTCTTTTATTTTTTACGGATTTAACACGGCGTCTAATTGCGCTTGCGTAAAGGGCTTCCAGGTTTGGTTGCGGCCCAAAAATGCTATTTTGCCGCGCACTATAAGCTCGGCGCCTTCAAGCCACATTTCGGCTTTATAGATTTTGTTTTTCTTTGGGTCGGTGATGGTGCCGCCGTCGTAGCGGCCGCCTTTGGCGGGCTTTAAATCTTTTATTATCACAAGGCCGCAGTAGGCCGGCGCTTGCTGCCCGGTTTGGGCCATGGCGTCGGCTTTTACGGCTTCGTTGCACTGCATAGCGCCGTTTGGCGCGGCAACCACGTTGGGCGCGCCTTCCGGGTTATAGGTAAAAACAATGGCGCCAAAGATAAGGCCGCCTTCTTCGTAGACACGCACAACGCTTTTGGGCGCGCCGGTTTCATCATCGATAGTTTGCCAGTAACCGGTAACCGATGCTTCGGCCAGGGCGGCAAGGCAAACAACTGCAAACGTAAGTATAAGTTTTTTCATGCTTATATTATAGAAAATAAGAAGCCCGCCCGCCGCTGTAAAAAAGTATTGATATATTTTTTATACCAACCATACATTGGCATATGCGGTTAATATCTATTATTTTTGATAATATCCCGAGCCCCGCCCCGCGGAGCAGGCAACTGGGCGTGTTGGGGTATGCTGGCGTCCCAAGCGGACCAAGTAACCCGGTACAGTGGTCCGGTGCATTGGTCACGGGTGGATTGCTTGGGGTACTGCAGGTGACGGCACAATAAAAGTGCGCCGCTGTTAAGCGGCGCGGCCTTTGGCGCCAGTGTAAAGCGGCTGATTTTTTGATTTTGGCCCGATTTTTGATTTTCTTTTCTGCCGACTACTACTCTAATGTGCTTGAGGCGGAAAAAAATTGAAATCGGGCAGAAAGCGGAAAATTGTTGCCCTCCCCAGGCCCAGGAAGGGCGGGAACGCCCCCTCCTTGAAGTAGTGACAAAATAAAACACCCCGCCGGCAATCAGGCGGGGCGTTTTATTTTATCATAAGGCAAAAACTACTTTACATCGCCCATCCAGCGTTTTATCGGACGCACCATAAACCACATCAACATTGACGCTACAAACAACACCGCCACCAAAATACCAAAAAATTTAGTATCGCTTATCTTGCCGTAACAGCCCGAATACATACCCGCAAACACATAAGAAGCCGCTGCGGCCGCCTGCCAAACGGCCATCATAAACCCGACAAAATACGCCGGCGAAAGTTTGCACACCAAAGAAAGGCCCACCGGCGACAAGCAAAGCTCGCCCAAAGAAAAAACTAAATTTGCCACAATAAGATATATCATGCTCACCTTAATGCCGGGGCCCATCTTCATGGCGGCAAAAAGCAGCGCCACAAAACCCAAACCCAAAAGCCAGGTGCCCCAAACAAACTTCATCGGGGTGGAGGGCTCCTTTCCTTTTTGCGCCAAGCCAACCCAAAGTTTAGCTAAAACCGGGCTTAAAAGCACAATAAAAAGCGGGTTTAAAGACTGAAACCACGTCGCCGGTATTTCAAATGCGCGGCCGAAGAGGTTGATAACGCGCTCGGTGGCTTCAAAGGCAAACAGATTTAAAGCCGTGCCGCTTTGCTCGTACGCCGAAAAGAAAAAAATAGAAAAGAAGGACATTATAAAGATGACGGCAATTTTCTTTTTCTCGTCTATAGTAAGCGGCGTCTTGACAACGGGGCCGCTTTCTTTTTGGCAGACGCGCGCGGGCTTGTCGCCTTTGCCTTTAAGCCATTTGCCCTGCCCCCAAAGCATCACCGCCAAAGCCAGCATCATCGCGGCGCCCGCAGCCCAAAAGCCGTACTTCCAGCCGTACTGCTCGCCAAGGCCGGCAGGTATGGCGGAAAAGAAAGCCCCCACGTTGATGGCCATATAAAAATAGGTAAAGCCCGCGTCTTGGCGCGGGTCGTTTTTATCATAGAGCGTGCTTATCAAAGTAGCCATATTGGGCTTAAAAAACCCATTGCCCAGCACCAATAAAAACATTGCCCCGTAGATAAAAAACATATTTTCTACCGAGAAGGCAAAAAAACCAAGCGTCATAAGGCTGCAGCCTAGGACGACGGCCTTCTTTTGGCCGGTAAATTTATCCGACATATACCCGCCGATAAAAGCCGACAGGTACACCAAAGCGTTAAACACGCCGTAGATGTAGCTGGATTTTTCCACGCTTAATTTTAACGTGTAGACGAAGTATAAAACGAGCATGGCGCGCATTGCGTAGTAGGCAAAGCGCTCCAATGTTTCCACCGCGCACAAAAGCCAAAGGCCGGCGGGGTGGTTTTTTTTGATATTTTGCATCTGATTCTCCTTAAAATTCGGTTGATAAAATTTTTGGCCGCTAAAACAAAAAAACCGCAATACCCAACTAAGCCCGGTAAGGCAAGCGGCCGCTTGCCTGTACGTACGCAATGCTTTTGGGTAATGCGGTTCTAAATTCTAAGGTTAAAAATATCGGCCTGCTTTACGCATTTTATATTAAGCGAATTAGCGGCGTAAACCTGTTTGTTTAACAGGGCGGAGTGATAGTATTCTTGAATGCCCTTTTCCGTGCGCAGCGCCAAAGAATAGCTGGGCAAAGCCGCGCCGACGATAGCCGTTAAAACTATCATCACCGGCAGCAATTTGGAAAAGGCGTTTTTATTATCTTTCATTAAAACCATCCGCTTTTAGATTTATAAATTTTACAATAATCGCAAGTAAATAAAAAGGGCCTTATGACCCCTGTCCCCAAAAAGCTGTGACGCAATTTTTATACCAATTAAGGTTATTGAATTATTACCAGGAAGAAGCCGGGCAGGATTTTGCTTAGCGTGCTTTGTTGGGTGCATATTATGGGGCAGGGGGGCGGACTGACGTCCCAAGCGGACCAAGTAACCCGGTACAGTGGTCCGGTGCATTGGTCACGGGTGGATTGCTTGGGGTACTGCAGGTGACGGCGCAATATAAGTGCGCCGCTGTTAAGCGGCGCGGCCTTTGGCGCCCGTGTAAAGCGGCTGATTTTTCGATTTTGGCCCGATTTTCAATTTTCTTTTCTGCCGACTAGTACTCTAAATGTACTTGAGGCGGAAAAAACTTGAAAAGCGGGCCGAAGGCGGAAAATTGTAGCCCGCCGCAAGCCCAAAAAGGGCGGGAACGCCCCCTCCTTGAAGTAGTGACAAAATAAAACACCCCGCCGGCAATCAGGCGGGGCGTTTTATTTTATC
>JAISVV010000139.1 GCA_031271365.1 Elusimicrobiota bacterium
GGATTTTGCAAGCGCGTATAAAAACTCGCGCGGCGGCGCGTTTGAAGTTGCCCTGGATTTTGTTTTAGCGGGCGCGCGGGCCGCAGCCCTGAGCTGGCAGGTGATAGAAATTAAAGACAGCCACGGCGACACGCGCGGGTTTTTAATGATAAGCGAAAGCGCGCGGGATTTGCCGCCCTCACGCTACGGCTGGGGTAAATATTGACACCGCGCGGCAGTACTTGTAAGATATAACTAGCGCAGTTTTTTGACGCTCTAAATATTTTTATTTAAGGATTGGCACATGAAAAATTTGCCGTTAACATTTGTATTTTTATTTTTTTTGGCGTTTAACTGCGCCGCGCAGGAGTTTTCCTCCACCACCCTGCTTGCTTATCCGATAGGTATTTTTGAGGAGTTTTCCTCCCAGGGCGGCACCTACGGCAGTTCTTTAAACCCCACTCCTACGCATACCAATATTTATCAGCTTGAAATCGGCGCCAGGCCTTTTCGGATAAGCATGCTTGAATATGAGAATAGTTACCCCAACCAAAAACAATACCTGCACGTCTACGGGCAGACGCGGCTTGGCGGCGCTGGCGCTACTAGTAAGGTGAACGGCGATCTTGTCTTTGGCTGGGACGAGAATAATACTTTCAGATTCCCCTCGTTATCTCAGATAAACCTTTACGACAGCCGCTTGGCAATCCTTATAAACGCGCCCCTTAATATCACCTCAAGATTGTATACGGAAAATTTGTCGTCTGCCGGCAATATTACAACAGGGCACGCTTTCTCGGATAAGGTTTATGGCAACCGGCTCTATCTGCATGCCGACCCGAATGACTACAGGAGCGACTACCCCACTATTAACGCAGGGGGAAACCTTTATCTCTACGGCTTCTACAACGTATATCATAATTATATGGGGGGCGTCCCTGGTTTTCTTTCCCCGTGGCAGATTAACCCGAAGGATGAGATTCCTGCATGGGATATTACTTGGGGAAAAGTGAATACGGTCCTCATCGGCTCTACATACCATACATATGGGCCATGGAGAAGGTATGGCGGTTCTAAGAGTGCAAGCGCATTGAATACGTATCTCAACACTGACGGTAGAACTATAGGCGATAAAGGGGGAGAATATCGCTTGTATGAGCCCTACACTTGCAAGAGTACCGGCAATACGCACACAGACCCATTTATTGATATTTACGAAACGCAAACGCCGCCGCGTTTCAAAACCGATACTGTTTTTTTCTACGAAGTGCGCGGCCGCAAAGAGTGCGCCTATATCAACGATAGGTGTCAATATCCGGTCAACTATACCTTTAACCAACTGCCAAACCCAAATCTGCAAAATTTGGCTCTCGCGTCGCCTGCTGATTTAAATCAGTGTTCTTTTACTATAGAGGATTATAAAACAGCAAAAAATCAAGGTACCGAAGGCGAGCTTTGCAATAGGCTTTGCGGGAATAACGGCTGTTCTTCGGCTAAAAGTTGCTATATTCCCGTGCGCGAGTCCTATTCGTACGGCATTCCGGATAATTTATCATCATCCACGAGTGGCAACCCTCAGTGGGCGGATGACTGGAAAATAAGCGGCATCGATTACGCAGATTTCCCCGGTCAAAGACCTACGAGCCAAAATTATGCCGGCATGACTCTTGCGCAGGATTGCAAGCGTACGGGATGGCCTCTGGGAAGTGGGTTGGAATGTACGGCAGCTTGGGATGACAGGTCTTTTATTGCTATGTACTGCGCCGGTGGTTCGGGGCAAAAGATAGCGGCAGAGAAGAGGATTTATGTTAGAAAAGTGAAATGCGCCGCTTCTGATGGCTTTACTACAACGGCCGTTGACTTTTTAAGGCTGGATGATTCTAAGGGTATGCTGGCGGATATATAAGGAGTTGTAATTATGATTAAAGACGGGTCTAAAGTTTCCATAAATTATACGCTTTTGGTTGACGGGCGGGTGGCTGATGCCTCTGAGGGCCGCGGCCCGCTGGAGTATGTGCAGGGCGCGGGGCAGATAATTATCGGGCTGGAGCGCGCGCTTTTGGGCCTTAAAGAGGGGGATAAAAAATCAGTGGACGTCACCGCCAAAGAAGCCTACGGCGAAATTAACCCCGAGGCCAAAAGAAGAGTGCCTAAAACCTCTATACAAAATATAGATTCCCTTAAAGTGGGCGACGTTGTTGGCGCCAGCAGCGGCGGGCAGGCGTTTAGGACTGTTATCAGCAGTATTGATAATAATGAGGTGGAACTGGATTTTAATCATCCCCTGGCGGGCAAAGATTTGCATTTTGACGTGGAAGTGGTTGCGGTTAAATAAAGGCATTAAATAAAACGCCCCGCCTTTGCGCCGGCGGCGGGGCGTTTTATTTTGTTGCGGCTTAAAGCGGGATATATCTCCCCCTGCGCAGGCTGGCGGGTTTAGCCGGTATAAAAATTGCGCCGTAATTTTTGCCGCGTTTTTGCCGCCGCTTGCCGGCTGTGGTAAAAATTGATAAAATGTATTTACATCGCCGAGATAGCTCAGCTGGTAGAGCAGCCGCTTCGTAAGCGGCAGGTCGTGGGTTCGAATCCCATTCTCGGCTTTCGTCTTTGCTGCGCTGCGGGGCAATAGTAAATTTTTTATACCGGCGCAGCGAGGACGATTTTGCCGCCGCTGCCTTATTACATAAATATAAACATTTCTTTTTATTGCGTCGTAGCGCAGCGAAGACGAATATGGCTAAAAGACGAAGTTTAACCGCCGCTTCAGCGCAAACCGCGCAGCCGCAAGACAACTTTTTACACGCGCTTTTGGCGCGCTGGCTGGGCGTTTTAAGTTTGGCTGTCACGCTTGCGTTTTTTTTGCAAACGCGCGACAGCGCCCAAATTAAAATAACGCTTTTTTATATCGGCGCGGCCGGCTTTTTTGCCCTGTGGCTGAGCGCCCTTTATCTGCGCGGGCAAAATATTTTTAACAAAAAAAACCTTACCCTGCTGCTGCCGTTTTTATGCCTGTTTATTTATGTTTTGCTTTCCTATTTCATATCCCCTAACTTTTTTGGCAGGTTTGAAGGGTTTTCTTACTTTATCTTTTACGCCGCCCTGTTTGCCGCCGTCTCTTTTGAGGCGCGGGAAGATTTTTTATCGACGCTTGTTTCTTTTATTCTCTGCGCCGCGTGGGCGGCCTTTTTATACGGCGTTTTGCAAATTATAAACAACTGTTTACTGCCCGGCGCCGACCCGCTTTTTTGGACTGATTTTTTTGGCAAACGTATCTTTTCCACCTCGGCAAACCCCAATTTTTACGCCGATTTTTGCCTGGCTGCCTTAATGCTTGCCGCGGCCCGGTTTTTATATAACAAAGATAAAAAAATGCTTGCGCTGATTGCCCTTGGCCTTGTAAATATTTTTTTTACCGAAAGCAAAGCCGCCTGGCTTGCCTTGGGCGCCGGCGCGGTTTTATTTGCCGCGGTTTATCTTGCGTTTTTTGCCGCTTTGGCGCGCAAAACTAAAATAAAAACGGCCGTTTTTGTTATTGCCATTGCGCTGTTTTTAGGCGCGCTTGCGGGGGTGTTTTCTGCCAAAAGGATACGCTCCGTTAACTTCAGGCTATACACTTGGGCTAC
>JAISVV010000158.1 GCA_031271365.1 Elusimicrobiota bacterium
TTAGCGCAATACGCCGGCGCCGGATAAAAATTTATTTTAAAATCCCCCACGCAAAAACTCTCCCCCCCTTGCAAGTATTGGTTTAAAGCATTGTCTATAAAGCGAAACTCTTTAACAAAAGGCAAAAGATAGTGCCTTCTTTGCAGCAGATTATTTAAGATAAGGTAAAGCTCTTCCCATTTTTTGCCGGAGGCAGCCTGCAGCTGCTTATTTGCCGCGCTTGCAGTATGTTTCATAATCCGTTCTCCTTTATTTAATCTTGCCGTAACCTAAAACAATACCCGCGGGGAGCGCCGCTTTTTTGCGGCATTCCTTATTTTTTGTAAGGAGTGTTGGGAGAGCCGTCTCAGAGCCGCAAGCTTTAGGGCCCGGGCTCCTTTACCCGCGGGTATTTTTTAGGTGTATTCATCATGATTTGAAAGATTGGATATTCCAAAATCTTATCAAATCTGATACAATTGTATCATACAAAATACAATTTTGTCAAATTTCAGACGTGGAAAACGTTTGACTTTCTTATCTATATTTGATAAAAAATTAGCAAAAGGAGCGATAACATGAACGTGGGTGAAAAAATAAAAGCGTTACTTAAAGAACACGGCTGGACGCAGATTGAGCTGGCCAAAAAGCTTGACATAAGCCCAAAAGGCGGCGCCATCGCCAAATGGATAAAAGGCTTAATGAGCCCCAGCACGGCCAACAAAAAAAAATTGGCGGAGGTATTCAACAAATCCCTGGATTACTTTGAAGACTCCGGCGCGGGCGGCAATTATTCGACGCTGGTGATGGACCGCCGCGGTGAAACCCAAAAGAGCATAGAAAAACTTTTGGAAAGTTTCCCCGTTATAAGGCCGGTGGCGGTGTCAAAAGAAATAAACGCCGAGTACTTTGACTTTTACGTTTACAGCCAATCCTTAGAGTTTCTGCCGATAATGTTTGAGGCTAAGCCCGCCTCCCCTTTTGCCTTTAAGGTGTTAAGCGCAAAAGCCTGCCCCTGGGCAAACGCGGGGGAATACGCCCTTTTTTCCCCCGTGCAGGAGGATATCGCCGGCAACTTTGAGATAGAAACCGGCGCCATAGCGCTTGTAAAAGTTGAAGGCCGCCACACCATTAAAAAGTTTTATAAAGAAAAAGACCGCCTTGCCCTTGCCGATATACACGGCAAACGCAAAACCTATCCAGCAGGAGAGGTTGAAGTGATAGCCCGCTTTCTGGGCTGCTACCGCAAAGTTTAACCGAAGTCAATAATAAAATAAAGCGTCCCGCCGGCTGCGGCGGGACGTTTTATTTTATAATGATTTTAAAACGCGCGCTTACAAGCGGCGCGTCCATCGGGCCGCTAATCAACCGGCAATCTGCTTAAGGGCGGCTATGCGGGCTTCTATCGGCGGGTGTGTGGCGTAAAGGCCGGATAAACCTTCTAAAAAACTTTTGCCGCCGCGGGCTTTGGCGTCGGCTATGCACGCCGCGCCGATAAGTGGCATTGCGTCTAAAGCCTCCAGGCCGCTGTCTGCGCTTATTTTTTTTAAAGCGCCGGCCAGCGCAAGCGGGTTGCGCGTGGTTAAGGCGGCGGTAGCGTCGGCCTGATATTCCTGCCGGCGCGAAATGGCGTACATTATAAGCGGCGCCAAAGCAAAGCCGTAAAGCATTATTACCAAACCCAAAAGCACAATAAGCAGCCCCTGGCTTTTTTTGCCCCGCCCCCTCATGCCCGCCCTAAATATAATCTCGCCCAGCAAAGTTAATATGCCTATGCCCGTTATAACCAAAGTCATCAGGCGTACGTCGCGGTTGGCGATATGGGCCATTTCGTGGGCTACCACAGCTTCTAATTCGCTGCGGTCCAGTTTTTGGATAAGGCCTTTGGTCAGCGCGAGGGAAGAATGCTGCGGGTCCCGGCCGGCGGCAAAAGCGTTTAAGGAAGAATCGCCTATTATATAAACCTTAGGCGTCGGCATGCCGGCGGTGATGGCAACGTTTTCCACAAGGCTGTAAATCTCCGGGTTGTCGGAGCGTAAAATTTCGCTCGCGCCGGCGGCGGAGAGCATCATATTCCCGCCTGTGTAGTAGCTTATCAAAAGCCATAAAAAAGACCCGCCGATAATAAACGGAAAGATTGTTAAAGCCAGGCTGTTAGCGCTTTCCAGCGCGGTGTAGGGGGATTGCGGGTCGCGCGTAAAATGGGCAAAAGCCAACACGGTTGCGTACATCAGCAGCGTCAGCAGCAACGGGAAGAGCAAAACCAAAACAAAAGTTTTGCGGCGGTTGGCGGCAATATTATCGTATAAAGTCGGCATGGGGTACCCTTCACATAATAACGCCGTCATTGCTAATACGGAAGCCCGATATTCGCGATGACGGCGCGTTTAGTTTAAAACTTTACCGGCACCGGGTTTTTGGCGGCTTGCGCCTCGGCTTCGTCTAATTCAAAAAACTCGCGTTTTTCAAAGTTAAATTTACCGGCAATTATATTGCTGGGGAAAAGCTCTATCTTATTATTAAAAGCCAGCACATTAGTATTGTAAAACCGGCGGGAGGCTTTAATCCTGTCCTCGGTGTCGGTAAGTTCAAATTGCAGCTTTGTAAAGTTTTCGTTGGCTTTAAGCTGGGGATAATTTTCCGTCACGGCAAAGAGGCTCTTCAGCGTGCCGGATAAAATATTTTCGGCCTGGGCGTGCTCTTTGGTTGCGCCGCGGCTGGCCATGGCCATATTGCGGGCTTGTATCACTCTTTCAAGCGTGCCGCTTTCGTGCGCGGCGTAGCCTTTTACGGTT
>JAISVV010000031.1 GCA_031271365.1 Elusimicrobiota bacterium
AGATTGGGCATTTCTTTATTGTTTTCTATGGCGTAGGGGGTGCCTTCGTCGCCGAAGAGGCCCAAAAGTTTACCGCTTGCGCCGTCCATCTGCAATTTATTGTAAACAAGGCTGTAGCCTTGTTTTTCGGCTAAATCCAGCAGGGAGGGCGCGTTTAAATATTTGCTGCCGCTGCCAAGCATAATATCTATGTTATTATTTAAAAGGTCGCGGGAAATTTCCTGCCGCAAGGTGCGGCTTTGCTGATGCGCGCCAAAAGCCGAGGGCGTGGCATCCTGCAGATAGGAAGTGGTAACAAGCGCGGTTGCTTTGCCCGCCGCCTTAGCCATTTCTAAAACATTGGGTACGCTTTGGCCGTTAAAATCCACGCCTATGCGCGCGGGCAGCGTATACGCCCCGGTGGACATCTGCGTGCCGGAGCCGGCCGAATCTATAACAATGCTGGATTTGGAGTTGTTAAGCATTATGCCCAGCTGGGATTGGTCTATCAGTTTTTCAAGGCTGCTTGTCCTGTCGGAGTAAATAGAATTGGGGGCCAGGCGCGCGTATTGCATTAAAAGGCCCATAGCCTGCGGGCCCATACCGTCGCCGATATAATAAATTACGTTTTTTGCCTTAGAAACTTTTGGCGTCTGCGCCGCGCCGTAGCCGGCGGCGCAAAGCATAATGACGCACAGCAGCAGCGCCTGTATCCTTACTTTTTTTGACATGGTTTATTTACCTCTCGCGTTTATTTTAGCAGCTACTTTATCTTAAAACAAAACAACTAAGAAAGCGTTAAGACGCCGCGGCGGCCCTTTTGCGCCGGCAGCATGATTTATTATACAATATAGCGCACAGGCAGGCCGTTTGGAGAGGTGTGTGAGCGGTTGAAACAGCAGGTCTCGAAAACCTGTAGCCCGCAAGGGCTCGAGAGTTCGAATCTCTCCCTCTCCGTTCGTTTTCGCTTCGCTGCGACGTAACTTTAAAGGAGCTAAACTCATTTTAAAAAAGCGAAGACGGGCATAGCGGCACAGAACATTGCTGTCAATACCGCGTAACCGCGTACTCAGGGTTTTTCTTCGGATTTATGTAAAGTCACAAGCATAAAGCCTTATGTAAAGAGGTACAAGAATGACAAATTTAACTTCTGATACAAGCCCTTTTGAAGGGATAAAAATGGTTGACAGCGAAGGCTTAGAACGCTGGTCCGGCAGAGATTTGGCAGTTCTTTTAGGTTATGAAGATTGGCGTAATTTTGAGAAAACGATTAAAAAAGCAAAATTATCGGCCCATACTGTAGGCACCGATGAGAACCACCATTTCGTTGAACTCAACAAAATGGTTGCTTTAGGCTCCGGATCGCAAAGAGAAGTTAAGGATTATGCTCTTTCGCGTTATGCTTGCTATCTAATTATCCAAAATGCCGACCCTTCCAAGCCAATGGTTTCCATGGGGCAAACTTATTTTGCCATTCAGACCCGCAAACAGGAATTGACGGATAGTAACCCTCAAATGGATGCGGACTCAAAGAGACTGCTTTTGCGAAGCGAGATGAAATATCATAACAAACAATTAGCGGCCGCGGCAAAACGCGCCGGGGTGGAATCCGGGTTAGATTATGCCATATTCCAGGATTATGGTTATAAAGGACTATATGGCGGTATGTCCATGAAGGATATACATCGTAAAAAAGGTCTCAAAAAAAGCCAAGGGATATTGGACCATATGGGGGCCACGGAATTGGCGGCCAATTTATTTAGAGCAACACAAACAGAAGAGAAGCTAAGGCGCGATTCTGTGCAAGGGAAAGGACAGGCCAGCCAGGTACATCATTAAGTTGGCAAAAAAGTCCGTCAAACAATAAGGGATTTAGGGGGTACTATGCCGGAGAATTTACCCACCCCGCCAGATAGTATAAAAAAACTAGAACGAAGAGTAAAAAAATTAAAAAAAGACTAATTCCCCTAAATTGATACCCGTCGTTTATTTTTGCGTAACGATTTAGGCGCCGCTTATACAAAAATTAAGCGGGAAAATTGAACAATCTTAGGATAATATAAAGAGAATTTTTATGGCAAAAGGAATACAAGGCTTTGTTATACATCTTAGCACCGACGAGGAGCGCGGCGCGCATATGCGCGCGCAGATTAAAGGCCTGGCTATCCCCGTACATTTTATCCTGGAAGGCGACGCCGCAGACCTTACCCCCGAAATCCTTGAAAAATATTTTACCGGCGATTTAAAAGCCAAACTGGGCGTAACAAGCTGCACTTACAAACATTTACGCGCGCTGGAAGAAATGACCGCCAAAAATATCCCCTACGGCCTTATTTTTGAAAACGATATTTTTTTAACGCCCGATTTTGAACCCGCCCTCCACGCCGCCATTGCCGAAATAGAGCAAAAAAATATAACCAATTTCCTGCTTAGTTTAGAAGATTCCAATCTGCGCTACGTGCCCGGCAGCCAAAGGCGCAAAGGCCAGCTTGTATACCCCCGCGATATCGGCCGCTTTGCAGGCGCGTATCTGCTGGATTTGCCGGCCGCCAGAAATATCCTAAAAGAAGTTGCCGAAAACAAGTGCGAGCTTATTATAGACAGCTTCCATACGCATTGCGGGCGCAAGGGGCTTATAAATTTTTACTGGCTGCACCCCACAATAGCCACGCAAGGCTCGCACAACGGCAAAATAGCCAACGGCATAAGCAAAAAAGCCGGCAATATTTTCAGGCGTATATCGTTTGAAACGCAAAGAGTATATAAAAAGATTCTCTGGAGGTTTAGATGAAAGGCATTATTTTAGCCGGCGGCACGGGAAGCAGGCTTTTCCCGGCTACTTTAGCGGTTTCCAAACAGCTTATACCCATTTACGATAAACCGATGATTTACTATCCGCTTTCCATACATATGCTGGCCGGCATACGGGAAGTTTTGATAATCTCCACGCCAAAAGATTTGCCGATGTACAAAAACCTGCTCGGCGACGGCGGCGATTACGGCATGGCCATCAGCTACGTGGAGCAGCCCCGCCCCGAAGGTTTGGCCCAGGCCTTTATCCTGGGCGATAAATTTATCGGCGGGGACAGCGTCTCCCTAATTTTGGGCGACAATATTTTTTACGGCAAAGATTTAAAAAATATGGCCGCGGGCGCGGCGGCTTTAAAAACCGGCGCGCAGGTGTTTGCCTATCATGTAAAGGACCCGCAGTCCTACGGCATCGTGGAAATTGACGGCGACAATAAAGCCGTATCCATAGAAGAAAAGCCAAAAAACCCCAAATCCAACTGGGCGGTAACGGGGCTTTATTATTACGACAACCAGGTTGTCGACGTGGCAAAAAACCTAAAACCCTCCCCCCGCGGCGAGCTGGAAATTACCGCCGTCAACGATTATTACCTTAAAAAAGGCCAGCTTTCGGTAAACCTTATGGGCCGCGGCATGGCCTGGCTTGATACCGGCACCCACAGCGACCTTATTAAAGCCTCCGTCTTCATAGAAGCGCTGGAAACGCGCCAGGGCCTAAAAATTGCGTGCCTGGAGGCAATAGCCTTTAAAAACGGCTGGATAAGCATGGAGCAGCTTTTGGCGCGCGGCGAAAAAATGAAGACGACCGAATACGGCCAATACCTGTTAAACATACCGAGGGATTTAAAAAATGGATTTTTCTAAGACGCCGCTGGAAGGCCTAATTGCAATAACGCCAAAAGTATTTACCGACGCGCGCGGCGGCTTTTTTGAAACTTACAGCAAAAAAGATTTTGCGGCCGCCGGCATAAACGCGGATTTTGTGCAGGATAATCAATCTTATTCCAAACGCGGCGTTATACGCGCCCTGCACCTGCAGCGCGCGCCGCACGCGCAGGCAAAGCTGGTGCGCGTTTTACAAGGCAGGGTTTTTGACGTTGTGGTTGATTTGCGCCCGCAAAGCAAAACCTTCGGCCAATGGTACGGGGTGGAGCTTTCCTGCCAAAACAATAAAATGCTCTTTATCCCGCGCGGCCTGGCGCACGGGTTCAGCGTGTTGAGCGAGGCGGCCGTCTTTGGCTATAAATGCGATAACTTCTATAATAAAGAATCCGAGGCCGGCATAATTTACAACGACCCGGATTTAAACATAGACTGGCGCGTGGCCGGGCAGGACGCCGTGGTATCGGATAAAGATAAACTGCTGCCCTCCTTTAAGGCGTACAAAGAAACTTTATGATACTGGTAACCGGCGCAAAGGGCCAGCTTGGCGCCTGCCTTGGCGAACTTTTAACCCCGCGGCAAGCCTGTTTTTGCGACGTGCAGGAGTTGGACATAACCTCCGCCGCCGCCGTAGAAAGCTATGTTAAAGACAAAAAAATAACCGCCATTGTAAACTGCGCCGCCTATACCAATGTAGACAAAGCCGAAGACGAACAGGCCGCCGCTTTTGCCGTCAACGCGCTCGGCCCCGAAAATTTGGCAAAAGCCGCGGCCGCGCTTAACGCGCCTATGGTGCACATCTCCACCGATTATGTTTTTAGCGGGCAAAGCGCAAACGCTTTGCTTACCGAAGAAAGCCAAACCGCGCCTTTGGGCGTTTACGGCCAATCCAAACTTGCCGGCGAAGAAGCCGTCAAAAAATACGCAAGTAACTTTATAATACTGCGCACCGCCTGGCTTTACAGCCCCTACGGCGGCAATTTTTTAAAAACAATACTAAGGCTTGCCGCGCAAAAGCCGCAGATATCCGTGGTGGCGGACCAAATAGGCACGCCTACCTACGCGCCGGATTTGGCGCAAATTATTGTAAAAATACTTGCCTTAGGCGCGCAGAACAAGCGTAAAGCGTATCACTTTTCCAACGAAGGCGTTTGCAGCTGGTATGATTTTGCGCACGAAATTATCCGCCAACAAAAACTGCCGTGCAAAATTATCCCCATAAAAACAAGCCAGTACCCCGCAAAAGCCAAAAGGCCGTTTTTCAGCGCGCTGGATAAAACTTCTATAAAAAAAGACTATAATATTGAAATACGTCACTGGACTGAGGGGGTTGCAGAATGCTTAAAAAAACTATCTTAATCACCGGCGGGGCAGGCTTTATCGGCAGTAATTTTGCGCCTTACTTTGCCAAAAAATATCCAAAGTACCGCATAATTAACCTTGATAAACTTACCTATGCCGGCAACCCGGCCAATTTGGCCGAACTTAAAGGCAGCAAAAATTACGCCTTTGTAAAAGGCGATATCTGCAACGCGGAACTTATTGCAAAACTATTTAAAAAACACGATGTGCGCGGCGTTATACACTTTGCCGCAGAATCGCACGTAGATAATTCCATCACCGGCCCGCTGCCTTTTATCAAAACAAATATAGAGGGCACCTTTATCCTGCTTGACGCCGCCAAAAAACATTGGATGGAAGGGCCCTTTAAATACAAAAAAGGCTACGAAGGCTGCCGCCTGCACCATATCTCCACCGACGAGGTTTACGGCACTTTAGGCCCGCGCGGTTTATTTAAGGAAACAACGCCCTACGCCCCCAACTCGCCTTACAGCGCGAGCAAGGCCTCCAGCGATTTTTTGGTGCGCGCGTATCACCACACTTTCGGCCTTAACGTAACTACCAGCAATTGCTCCAACAACTACGGCCCGAAACAGCACGGCGAAAAACTGATACCGACCATAATACGCAAGGCCTTATCCGGCCAGCCGATACCCATCTACGGCGACGGCAAAAACGTGCGCGACTGGCTTTACGTTTTAGACCACTGCAAAGGCATAGATTTGGTTTACCACAAAGGCAAACCCGGCCAGACATATAATATCGGCGGCCGCAACGAGCGTAATAATTTAGAGATTGTAAGCGTCATCTGTAAAATACTTGACGGCCTAAAACCGCTGCCGGACAACAGGCATTATAAAGATTTAATTACCTTTGTAAAAGACCGCCCCGGCCACGATAAACGCTATGCCATAGACGCCGCCAAGCTGGAGCGCGAGCTGGGCTGGCGCGCCGCGGAAACTTTTGATACAGGCATATTAAAAACCGTAAAGTGGTACTTAAAAAATGGCAGATAAACCGCAAATTTCCATAATCATCCCCGTATATAACGTAGAAAAGTATCTTGCCTGCTGCCTAAACAGCGCGCTGAGCCAGACTTTTGCGGATTTTGAGGCCATTTGCATAGACGACGGCTCTACGGATAATTCTTTGCAGATACTTAAAGAGTACGCGCAAAGGGACGCGCGCATAAAAGTAACAACACGCGAAAACAGGGGCCTTTCCGTAACGCGCAACGAAGGCATACAGGCGGCGCGGGGCGAATACATCTACTTCTTAGACAGCGACGACGCCATGCACCCGCAGCTGCTGGAAGTTGCCCACCATTTTGCGCAAAAACAAAACGCGCCGTGCGTAGTTTTTAAATATGATAAAAAGATGCACAAAGCCTCCGGCCAAATACCGGACGCGGCCTCCTACAAGCATAAAATATTACGCTACGACGATGTCGGCGCAATACCATTTAAAATAACCGATAAACCGCTGTTTTTATTCAAAAAAAACCTTATGTACAAGATGACCTATTACGTCTGGGCGCGGCTGTATAAAAGGGAACTTTTGGAAGGCATAAACTTTATAGCGGATATCCAGTTTGAAGACGACCCTTTTACAATAGCCGTCTGCGGTAAACACCCAAAAACCGTTTTGCTAAACGAGCCGCTTTATTTTTATACCAACAATAAACAATCCATCTCCAACCTGGGTAAAAAAGAAATTACGCCCAAGCAAATAGATTTTTACCGCCGCGGCACGGATTATATCTACGAGCGTTATAAAAACGCGCCGAAAGAGGATTTTGATTTTGTGGCAAAAACAATTATCCCGCGCAGGCTGCGCATACAATACCGCCAAATAAAAAAAGCCGTCAAAGAACATCAGCCGCAGCTTTTAAAACTCTTTACGCAGGAACTTGCCGACGCGCAAAGCAAAGGCTTTTTGCCTTTTACTTTTAACCCCAGGGATTTATTTTACCTATTAAAATACCGCAAATTACTGGGCAAGGCGGCTAAACTTTAAATGAAAACATATATTGTTAACCTAAAAGCGCATACGCAAAAAAAAGATAATATACTGCGTCAGTGCGCCGCGGCGTCGCAAAACGACGCGGAGATTTTTGAAGCCGTCTACGGCGCAGCCTTAAGCGAGGGCGAGCTTGCCGCCTGCGTAGACGACGCGCAAAACTGCGGCCTGTCAAAAGGCGAGATAGGCTGCTCTTTAAGCCACATGGGCATATATCAAAAGATAATTTCGCAAAACCTGCCCCGCGCCTTAGTGCTGGAGGATGACGTCATACTCCGCCCGTTTTTACCGGATATACTTAAAGATATAGAGCAGTTTGACAACCCGGATATCCCGGCGGTGTATCTTTTATCGCGCGTAACGTCGTACCTGCCGTTTACGGGGCATAAGTTAAAACACTGCGCTCTTTACGAGGTTTATTACGCCGCGGGCACCTCGTCTTACGTAATTAACCGCGCGGCGGCGCAAAAAATGCGCGAGGGCCTCTACCCCGTCTCTTTTATAGCCGACGATTGGGATTGGTTTAGATTTATCCTGGGCTTTAAAATTTACTGCCCGCTGCCCTTGCCGGCGGCCGACAGCGACCCTGATAAAATAAACTCCGTCATAGAAAAAGAGCGCGAAAAACGCGATGCAAAAAAGCTGGCCGCGCGTGGTATAAAGCGAAAGTTTAAATATCCGCTCGCCGCGCTAAAAAGGGCGTTTCATAAAAATATCACTATATTTTTCAGCCGCAGGGTTGAAAAAGATATATAATACATTTTGATTATTTGCTAATATAATCTATATTGGTTATTTTTTATAAAAATACCGGGGGACGTTTTAATGGATTATAAAGTTTTGGATTTAAAAGTTTTCGGCGATGAGCGGGGCTCTTTAATCTCTTTGGAAGAGGGCAGAAACCTCCCTTTCGCCATCAAACGGGTTTACTATATTTACGACACAAAACCCGGCGTGGAACGCGGCAAGCACGCGCATAAAAATCTGCAGCAGCTTATAGTATGCCTGCATGGCTCGTGCTCTTTTGTTTTAGACGACGGCGCCGCCAGGCGGGAGGTGCTGCTCAACTGCCCCGATAAAGCCTTATACATAGGCAATAATATCTGGCGGGAGATGAAAGATTTTTCCTACGGGGCGGTTTTAATGGTGCTTGCCAGCCAAACGTACGACGATAAAGAGTATATAAGAGATTATAACGAGTTTTTAAGGGAGATACAAAAGTGATACACAAGCTAGCCGACGTGCAGACAAAAGATATCGGCCCGGGCACAAAAATATGGCAGTTTTGCGTTGTTTTGCCCGGCGCAAAGATAGGCAAAAACTGCAATATCTGCGCCAATGTGTTTATAGAAAATAATGTAGTTATCGGCGATAACGTAACAATAAAAAACGGCGTGCAGCTTTGGGACGGCGCGGTTATAGAAGATAATGCGTTTATAGGCCCCAATGTTACTTTTTGCAATGATAAATACCCAAAATCCAAAAACAAAAACTGGCAGCTGCTGCCGGTGGTAGTAAAAAAAGGCGCTTCCGTAGGCGCAAACGCCACCCTGCTGGGCGGCGTAACCATCGGGGAAAACGCCCTCGTAGGCGCGGGCGCTTTGGTTACAAAAGACGTAGAGGCAAACGCAACGGTAAAAGGCAGCCCCGCGAAATAGAATTAAAAATAACCGTCGCACATAAGCCGCATATAAAAAGAAGAGGATAAAAATGAAAGCTTCCAGCGCAAAAATAAAACGTTCCGCCACTTTACTGATACCGGGCACGGCCTGTAATTTAAATTGCTCGTACTGCTACCGCAAAGGACAGGGGGTTCAGGACAGGTCCATACCGGCTAAATTTAATTATCCCGTGGAGCATATGCTAAAAGCCTTAAGCAAAAAAAGGCTTGGCGGCCCGACGGTTTTTATTATCTGCGGCGGCGGGGAGACAATGCTGCCCAAAGAAGCGGTGCCGCTTGTAAAAGGGCTGTTAAAAGAAGGCCACGTGGTGGATTTGATAACAAACCTTACCCTTAGTGACAGAGTGGCCGAACTTTTAGACGCGCCTAAAGAAGACCTTGAAAGGCTGGTTATAAAAGCCAGCTTCCACTATCTGGAACTTAAAAATTTAAACAAGCTGGACGATTATTTTAATAACTTTAAAAAAGTGATAGCCGCCGGCGCTTCCGGCAGCCCGATACTTACGATATCGGAAGAATATAGACCGCTTTTAGACGAAATAAAAGAAGCATGGCAAAAAAATATCAACGACCTGGGCCACTGCACCGCCGCTTTAGATAACTTTAACACCACCTTAAGCACAAGAAGCTTCTATACGCCGGAATTTGTTGAGATTGTAAAAAATAAATTCGGCTCAAAAATTTTTGAAACTTATGATAAGCTGCTTTCC
>JAISVV010000066.1 GCA_031271365.1 Elusimicrobiota bacterium
AAATGCTTGAAAAGGGCGACTTTATAACCCCCGCGCTAAACTATGTGCTTTACTTTGAAAAGCCCGTCCTGCATTATTGGCAGACGGCGCTTTCCTTTGCCGTTTTTGGCTGCAACGAGTTTGCGGCCCGCTTCTTCCCGTGTTTGTTGGGTTTGCTGGGCGTGTTTTTTACATGGTTGTTTGCCAAACGCGAATACGACGAGCAAACCGCCAACCTATCGGCTTTGGTTTTGGGCACAAGCGTTTTATATTTTGCGATAGCGCGCATTAATATTATTGATATGGGCGTTTCCTTTTATATAACGCTTTCCCTGTTTGCGTTTTACTTTTATTTTAAGGAAAACAAAAAGGTTTGGGCTTTGGTTTTTTACGCGGCCATGGCTTTGGCGGTGCTGAGCAAAGGCCTTATCGGCGTAGTTTTGCCAGCGGGCGTGATATTTTGGTTTATGCTCTTTACCCGCCGCCTGGACATTATCAAAAAACTGCTTTACGCGCCCGGGATAATTTTATTTTTTGCGCTTTGCGCGCCGTGGTTTTATTTGGTATGCAAAGCCAACCCGGATTTTTTCAGGTTCTTTTTTATACAGGAGCATTTTTTGCGCTACGCCACCAAAATGCACGACAGATACGAGCCGTTTTGGTTTTTTATCCCCGTTATTTTGGGCGGCCTCTTCCCGTGGACGGCGGCTTTGTTTTTATCTTACAAAAACATATTTGCCCGCCGGCGGGACGTTATCTTTTTAAGTTGCTGGTTTTTTGTCATGCTTTTATTTTTCTCGGCTTCAAGCTCCAAATTAATACCTTATATAATACCGCTGCTGCCGCCTTTGGCCGTTATAACCGCGCGCAATTTATTGGACGCAGTTAAAGAAAACAGCCGCGCTAAAATGCTGGCTTTGCAGATATTTTTTGCCGTCTTTGCGCTGGCGCTTATTGCCGCGGCGGCAATTGTTTTAGGGCGGCGCGTATATATTAAAAATATGGAAGACGTCCTGCTTTATAAAACCGCCATAATAAATATCACCCTGCTTAGCGCGGGTTTTGCCGCGCTGTTTTGTTTTATCGTTAAAAACAACGGCCGGCGCGTTGCGCTGCTTTGTTTGTACGCGTTGTTGTTTGCGGCTTTTGCCAAGCCCGGGTTTGTAACGATATCTAAAGAGCGTTCCACCCGCGCCGTAGCGCAGGCTATGCTAAAATATCTGCAGCCGCAGGATATTGTGGTTAACTACGATTATTATTATCAGGATATGCCTTTTTACCTAAAGCGCCGCGTGGTGATAACCGGCTGGCGCGGCGAGCTGGAGTACGGCATAACCCAAGCCGCCCCGCGGGAGCGCGCCAGGTGGTTTATAGCCCGCCCCGACGTCCCGGCGCTTTTAACGCGCCCGCTTGAAGACGGCCAAAAAATGTATTTTGTTGTGCGTCAGAGGCATCACAACCACTATCCGCTTAAAGAGCAAACTAAACTTATAGAAAAAACAGGCGAGTATTATATTTATGTCCGCGAACAATAATATTTTAGCGCTAAAAGTTGACGTGGACACGCTTAAAGGCTATCTTGAGGGCGCGCCCCGCATGGCCGGCGCTTTGGATAAATATAAAGTAAAGGCAAGTTTTTATTTTTCCATGGGGCCGGATAATTCGGGCAAGGCTGTTTTTCGCGTTTTCCGCAAGGGGTTTATTAAAAAAATGCTGCGCACAAACGCGCCGGGCACCTATGGCCTTAAAACCATGATGTACGGCACGCTTTTGCCCGCGCCGCTTATAGCCGGCCCGCGCCCGCAGATTATAAAAGATATTTTTGCCGCCGGGCACGAATGTGCCCTGCACGCGTGGGACCATGTTAAATGGCAGGATAAACTGCAAAGGCTGAGCGCGTCGCAAATTACCGCCGATTTGCAAAAAGCCGCGGGTTTGTTTGAAGATATTTTGGGCCGCAGGCCGCGCGCTTTTGCCGCGCCCGGCTGGCAGCTAACGGCCAACGCATTGCAGGCTTTAGACGGCTTTAATTTTGATTATCTAAGCAATACGCGCGGCCGCGCGCCTTTTATGCCCTGCTTTGAAGGCCGCAAATTTAAAACGCTTGAGATACCCTCAACCTTGCCCACGATGGACGAAATTTTCGGGCAGGCCGGCATTGATGAGAGCACTGTGGCGGCGCATTATCTGTCGCTTTTAAAGCCCGGCCTTAACGTGCACACCGTGCACGCCGAGATGGAAGGCGGCGCAAAAATAAAACAATTTGAACAAATTATCAAAGGCGCGCTTGATAAAGGATACGAAATAAAGCCCCTGGCCGAGGCGGCCAAAGGCTTAAAAGATGTAAAAGACGGGCAAATAAAACTTGGATATTTAACGGGCCGCGCCGGTAAAGTTGCCGTGCAAGCCTAGCGGCTAGCCTTTAACGCTTATCAAAATAATGCCCGCCATTATGGCAAACGCGCCCGCCGCGCCCCAAAGGGTTATCTGCTCTTTAAAAAACAGGGCGGAAACCAAAAAAATCAACAAAAACGCCAGCCCCGCCATAAACGGATAGCCCATAGAAAGGTTAACGCGCGCAAGGGCGCTGCCAAAAAATAAAAAAGATATCCCAAACAAAGCCGCGCCGGTTACCGCGTGCAAATTTGTGGCCACGCTCCAAAGCCCGCTAAAAAAACCGCTTTCAAACATATTGCCGTTTCCTTTAAAGGCAACTTTTAAAAAGCTGTTTGCCAAAGCGTTTGTCACGGACGAGCAAACCAAAAGCAAAATACCTATTTTATCCATAGCGCCTCTTTAACGCGGCCGGCGCGTCTTAAAAAACGCGCCGGCCGCTTTGCGTTTATCTTTCTTTTATAATATTAAGCGCGACGCGCAGCGTGGAGGCCATTGTATCCAAAGACACCCATTCGTACGGCCCGTGCGCGCTGCTGTATGCGCCAAACAAATTAGGCGTCGGCAGGCCGCGGAAAGACAGCCTCGCCCCGTCGGTGCCGCCGCGGGCTTGCTCCAGGCGGTAGGGCACGCGCTCTTCTTTTAAAGCGCGCACCAGATATTGCATGGCCTGCGGGCGTTTTTTAAGCACGTCTTTCATGTTGCGGTAGCTTTCTTTAAATTTTACCTCTATCTTTGCGCCTTTGTGCGCCGCCTGCAGTTTTTTGCAAAGGGCGTTAAGTTCGCGCTCCATGGCGTACAGCTTTTTTAAATCATGTTCGCGCGCGATGGCTTTTAAAACCACTTTTTCTATAGAGCCGTTGATATCGTTAAAATGTATAAACCCCTTTTCTTTGTCGGTATGTTCGGCGCGGTGCCTGGCGGGCCATTTTGTAATAATTTCAGACGCTATTAAAAGCGGGCTTACAAGCACGTTTTTTGCGGTGCCGGGGTGCGTGTTAACGCCGGTTATGGTTATGGCGCAGCTGTCGGCGTTAAAGTTGCCGTTGCCGATATCGGCGATATAACTGTCTAAGGTATAGGCAAAATCCGCTTTAAATTTATCTAAAGGCAAAAGCGCGCTGCCGTGGCCGATTTCTTCATCGGGCGTAAAGGCGATTTTTACGGGGCCGTGTTTATACTGCGGGTTATTTTTAAGGTGCTCCAGCATAGTCATTATTACGGCTATGCCGGCTTTATCGTCGCCGCCCAGCAAAGTATCGCCGCCGGCGGTTACCAAATCGTGCCCTTTTACAAGTTTCAGGTTAGCGTCTTTCTGCGGCGTGTTAACTATGCCTTTGCCTATCTCCAGCGGGCCGCCTTTATAATTTTTGTGCAGTTTGGGCTTTACGTTTTTGCCGGGGAAGTCTTCCGAAGTATCCATATGCGCCATAAAGCCTATCGCCGGCATTTTTTTGTTTGTGTTTGCCGGCAGCTCGGCCAGGACATAAGAATGTTTTGTTAAAAGTATATTTTTAAGGCCAAGTTCTTTAAGTTCTTTGACGAGCATTTTAGCCAGCGTAGTCTGCCCGGGGGTGGAGGGGGTTTGCGCGGCGTTGGCGCTGTCGGATTTTGTGTCCACTTTTACATATCTTGCCAATTTGTTGTACAGGGTTTCTTTTATGTTCATTTTTTATATCTCCTTGTAAATACATTATAATATATAATTAAAGTATGAACGAGGATAAAATTTCCGCCACGGAAGCCGCTAACCCGCGCACCCGCGGCCTGGGCGGCGCAAGCGCGCGAGAGATGATTAAAATGCTGGGCGCGCAAGACGCTTTGGCTGCGCCCGCCGTTAAAGCGGCCGCCGCGCAAATAGAAATTGCCGTCAAAAAAACCGCCGCGGTTTTTGCCAAAGGCGGCAAAATAATTTTTATAGGCGCCGGCACCAGCGGCCGCCTGGGCGTTTTAGAAGCGGCCGAATGCCCGCCCACTTTCGGCACAAACCCCGGGCGGATTATCGCCATAATGGCCGGCGGCAAAAACGCCGTTTTTACGCCCAAAGAAGGCGCGGAAGATAATGCCGCGCAAGGCAGGGCGGATATGCTTAAAAAAGTAAAAAAGGGCGATATCGTCTTTGGCATAGCGGCAAGCGGGCGCACGCCGTATGTTTTGGCCGCTTTAAAGGCGGCGCGCCAAAAAGGCGCGCATACTAATTTGATAACCTGCTGCGCCCTTGCGCCAAAAGCGGCGGCGCAAAATATTATTTATCTGCCCACCGGGCCGGAGGCTTTGCAAGGCTCCACCCGGCTAAAAGCGGCAAGCGCGACAAAGATGGCCTTAAACGCAATAACCACCTGCGCCATGGCGCTTTGCGGCAAAGTTTATAAAAATTATATGACGGACGTTAAAGCCTCCAACGCCAAATTGCGCGCGCGCGCGGCGCGCCTTGTTTGCGTTCTGGCCGGCGTAAAAGAAGAGGCCGCCTTAAAAACTTTAAAAGCCGCGGGCTGGCAGGTAAAAACGGCCGCGGTTATGCTAAAACTTAAGCTGCCTGCCGCTAAAGCGCAGGCATTGCTTAAAAAGCGCGCCGGCCGGCTGGATAAGATTTTGGAGGCGCGCTGATATGGCCGATATCTACGCGGCTTTAGCCCAAAAAATACTTGCGCTTTGCGGCGGCGCGGCTAATATAGCGCAAGCCGCCTGCTGTATGACGCGCCTTAGAATAACGCTTAAAGATAAAAATTTTGCGGATTTGGACGCCGTTAAAAAACTTGATATGGTAAAAGGCGTTGTTTACGGCGCGCGGCAGGCGCAGATAATCCTGGGCGCCGGCGTTGCGGCGAAGACGGCTGCGGCCTTTAACGCGCTTTTAGCCGCGCAAAAGCCGCAAAGCGGCGCCGCGCTTAAAGAGCAAATAAAACAAAAAAACCAAACGCCTTTTAAACTTGCGCTTAGAAAACTGGCGGATATCTTTATCCCGCTTATACCGGCTTTTATAGGCTGCGGGCTTATTTTGTCCGTTAATAATATACTTATTAAATATAATCCGGCCTGGGCGCAAGGCGGTTTATCGCAAATATTTGCCGTAATGGGCGGCGCGGTAAATTTTGGGCTTAGCGTATTTGTGGGCGTTAACGCGGCTAAAGAATTTGGCGGCAGCCCCGTTATCGGCGGCGTTATGGCGGTTATTTTAACCAACCCCGCTTTGGCCGGCACGGAGTTTTTGGGCGCTTTTTTAACTCCGGGGCGCGGGGGGATTATAGCGGTTATTATGGTGGTTTTGGCGGCAAGTTTTTTGGAGCGTAAAATACGCCAAATTATGCCCGCCGCGCTGGATTTATTTTTAACGCCTTTTTTGGTTATTTTAATAACCGGCCTTTTTGCGCTTTCGGTTTTGCAGCCTTTGGGCGGGTGGATAGCGGACGCTGTTGTAAACGCCGTAAATCTGGCTGTGGCCAAAGGCGGTTTTGTTGCGGGTTTTGTTTTGGCCTTCGGGTTTTTGCCGCTGGTTATGACGGGCTTGCACCAAGGCCTTGTGCCTATACACGCGCAGCTTATTGCGGCTTACGGCTATACGGTTTTGTTCCCGATACTTGCCATGGCGGGCGCGGGGCAGGCGGGCGCGGCTTTATATGTGCTGCTTAAAACAAAAAATAAAAGGCTTAAAAAGATAACGCTCAGCGCCTTGCCCGTGGGCTTTTTGGGCATCGGGGAACCTTTGATTTTTGGCGTTACCCTGCCTTTGGGCAGGCCGTTTTTGGCCGCCTGCATAGGCGGCGGCTTTGGCGGCGCGCTTGCGGCTTTTTGGGGTATCGGTTCGTTTACGCCGGGCGGTATTTCCGGCATACCGCTGGCGCCGCTTACCACCGCGGCGGCAAAGTATCTTTTATGCCTTGCCGCGGGCTATATCGGCGGTTTTGCCGCCGCTTGGCTGATAGGTTTTGAAGACCCTATAGACGCTGTATAAAGGAGCTTGTATGACGGAAGAAACTTTTAAAGTAAGATACTACGAAACCGACGCGCGCGGCGCGCTGCCTTTGTGGGCGCTGCAAAACTACTTTCAGGAGACGGCGGGGATAGACGCGCATAAACTTTCCTTCGGCGCGGAGGAGCTGGGCCCCAAAGGCGTTGCCTGGGCGCTTACCAAAATGCAGTTTAAATTCAGCGCGCCGGCCGTTAACCAAAAAAGCGTTAAAGTAAAAACCTGGCACCATATCTGCGAAAAAGTACAAAGCCGCCGCGAGTTTATTATCTACGGCCAGGACGGGCAGGAAATTGTAAAAGGCATTACCTGGTGGATTATTTTGGATTTGGAAAAACGCAAAATAATGCGCACGCCGCAAGGGTTGATGGATTTAAACGCCTCCAACCCGCCCGCGGTGATGGAGGCCAATATCCTAAAAGCGCCCGCCTTTGACGGCATTGCGCCGCTTAACAGCTACGAGGTTATCGCCCGGCTTGAGGATATAGATTCCAACGGCCACGTAAACAATGTGCATTTTTCGGCCTGGGCTTTGGGCGGCGTGCCGGCGGAAGTATATCAAAACAAACGGCTTGACGACGTTTTTATAAACTTTAAAAACGAAGTTATGCTCGGCGATAAAATTGCGGTAAACACCTACGCGCACAGCGAGGCCGGCTATTGGCATATTTTAACGCGCCCGGATGACGGCAAAGAAATTGCCGCCATATACACGTCTTGGAAGTAGCCGCCATTGCGGGCAATAGGAGAGTAAAATGGATTTAAATAAATACGCAAACGTATTGATACACGCTTTAAAAACCGCGCGGCGCGGCGGTAAGTTTAAAAGGGGGGATAATATTTTAATCTCCTATGATATCCTTGCGCTGCCGCTGGCCGAGGCCGTTTACGCCCTGCTTGTTGAGCAAGGCTACAACGCGGCCCAGCGCCCCTACGCAACTGAAAACATGAGCAAAGCTTTCTATAAAGCCGCAAGCGACGCGCAGCTTAAACACCAGCCGCCGTGGGATAAAGTTTTAAACGAAAATCTAAACGGCCTTATAGCCTTGCGCGCGCCCAGGGATTTAACCGCGCTAAAGGGCGTTGATTCCAAACGCATAGCTTTAGCCGCCCTGGCCCGCAAACCCCTGCGCGAAATTTTGGATAAGCGCGAAGAGGCCGGCCTCTTTGGCTGGACGCTTGCCAATATGCCCACGCCCGAGATGGCCAAGCAGGCGCGCCTTAGCCCCAAAGAGTACGAAGCGCAAATTACCAAAGCCTGTTTTTTAAACGAGGCGGACCCGATTAAAAAGTTTGACGAGGTTGCCCGCGGCATTGCGCAGGCGGCAAAATGGCTTTCCGGTCTGCCGATTGATACTATAAGGACGCAGTCTAAAGATATGGACCTGGAAATCACCCTCGGCGACAAGCGCAAGTTTATCGGCGGCGGGGGCTGCAATGTGCCCAGTTTTGAAATTTTTACCTCGCCGGACTGGCGGGGCGCGCGCGGCGTATATTACAGCGATTTGCCTTCCTTCAGAAGCGGCAATTACGTGCGCGGCATAAGGCTGGAGTTTAAGGCCGGCCGCGTTGTAAAAATACAAGCGCAAGAAGGGCTGGATTTTGTTAAAAAAATGCTTGCCATGGACGCCGGCGCCGCGCGGCTGGGTGAGTATTCTTTGACGGATACGCGCTTTTCCAAGATAGACCGCTTTATGGCCGACACGCTGTATGACGAGAACTTCGGCGGCAGGCACGGCAACTGCCACGTGGCCTTAGGCGCAAGCTACAGCGATACTTTTACCGGCGCGCTGTCTAAGATGGATAAGGCGGCAAAAAAACGGCTCGGCTTTAACCAAAGCGCATTGCACTGGGATTTGGTTAACACGCAGGACAAACTTGTTACCGCAAAACTGAAAGACGGCCGCCATATGACAATATACGAAAAAGGCCGCTTTAAAATATAAAAATACAAAGGAGATAAAAATGAGACTTTTGTTAATAAGCAATTCAACAAACTATAAAGAGCCGTACTTAGGCTGGTGCACGCCGCTTATAAAGGACTTTTTGAAAAAGGAAAAGAAAAACGTTGTCTTTTTGCCTTACGCGGGCGTAAAAGTGGGCGGCAAAGATTATCCCGCCAGCTACGACGCTTATGAAGAGCGGGTTAAAAAAGCGCTATCCCCACTGGGGCTAAACATAAAATCCATACACCGCGCCAAAGACCCGGTTAAAGCCGTAAACGAGGCAGATATAATAATGGTGGGCGGCGGCAACACCTTCCACCTGCTGGCCGAGATACATAAAAACAAACTGATAGAGCCCATAAGGCGCAAAACGCGCGAAGGCGCGCCCTATATCGGCTGGAGCGCGGGCTCTAACGTTGCCTGCCCCACAATTTGCACCACCAACGATATGCCCATTGTAATGCCTGCCGGCTTTAACGGCTTTGATTTGGTGCCTTTCCAAATTAACCCGCACTTTTTAGACCCGTACCCGCAAGCCATCAACGACGCCATACGCCACGGCGGCGAAACCCGCCAGGACAGGCTGGACGAATTTTTGGCCGTAAACCCGCAAATAACCGTAGCCGGCCTGCGCGAAGCCTGCGCCCTGTGGGTGGAAGACGGCACAATAACCCTAAAAGGCAGCCGCAGCTTAAGGCTGATGCGCCACGGCAAGCCGCCCGTTGAGCTAAAACCCGGCAGCGTTTTCGGCTTTAACTTCGGCAAGAAATAATTTTCTCCCTTTGGTAAAGGGAAGCCTGCCACGTCTTAGCGCAGCAAAGACGGGTACCCCGAAGGGGGGAGGGATTTATAAAAGCCGTAAAGTGTTTTTTATACACTTTACGGCTTTTTTTATGCGCTCGACAATGCTCGCTAATATAAATCCCACGGCTGCTTTGCAGCCACTCCCTTTACAAAAGGGAGAAAGGGTCTCCCCTTTTTGCCGCGGATATAATGGTTAAAACACCAGCTATCCACAGCCTTTTGGCTGTGGATAGCTTTTTATTATACGACGGAAAGCCTGCCTGTGGACAACTTTTATTTTGCCATTTTACGACGTAGGTTTGCTTTTTGTAAAACTTATGCTATACTTTTAAAAGTATCCACAAAAACCCGGATGTTAATAACTTGGCGGCTTGGGCCGTGCTTAGGCCGCCCT
>JAISVV010000085.1 GCA_031271365.1 Elusimicrobiota bacterium
TACTGCCGGCCACCACCGGCGAAGAGGCGCTAAACATCGCGCGCCGCCTTAGCGCCAAAGTTAAAGAGATACAGCTTGACCAGGGGCTTTTGCGCGGCGCGAAAGTGCGCCTTTCCATAAGCCAGGGCATTGCGGTGTACCCGTATGACGGCGAAGATTTAGACGCCCTTATCCAATCCGCCGACGCCGCCTTATACCACGTTAAAGAAACCGGCCGCGGCGGCTGGGCGTTGCGCGGCGATGTTAAAGGAAAGGCGCAAAGCTAGGCTGTCTGTATTTCTATTTGGTAAAGGGATAAATAATTTTTTACTCTTCTTGTAAATCTGCCGGCAATTCTTGCTGCGGCGCGGCTTGCGGCTCTGCAGCGGGCGGCGGGGGGAAGGCGGCTTCAAGAGCGGCGATGGTTTTTAGATAATTATCGCGCGCTTTTAAAAACTCGGCCTGGCTTTGCGGGTTGGCGCGCACTTCTATTAAAGCGCTTTCGTATTGCGCTTTTGCCGTTTTATAGGCTTGCAAAATAAGCGTTTTTTGTATCAGCTCGGCATTTGCCGGCGAAAGGGGCCCCTCCTGCTGCCGCAGGGCTTTCAGGGCGGCGTCTAAATCGGGCTCGCGCTGCGCGTCTAAAGAGGTCAGCGGCTCCTGCATGGCGGTAATTGTATTGTGCTGCAGGTTTTTTTGCGGCATATAAATATTGCCCACAAATATACCGGCTATAAACACAACGCAAACTATTAAAACGCGCATTATAAAAGAAAGCATTTTTTGACCTCGTAATATCCGCGACAAAGTTAGTATATCATTTATCTGCGTTTATTTTTCTTCTGCCCGACGTATAATACCTTAAAGCCGTATGGGCCCGTTTGCGGTTTGGGCTCTTCTTTGGGCTTTGGCGGCGGGGCCGGTTTGGGTTTTGGCTGCGGCGGCTGCGGCGGCGCAATCGGCTTTGGCGCGGGCGTCGGCGGCAGCGGCGGCTCTTGTTGCTCCCGGCCTTGCATATAGTTTTGCACTTCTTTCCAGCGGGCTCTGTCGGCCTTGCCTATTAAAGATATTGCCGTGCCTTTGTTTGCCATGCGGCCCGTGCGGCCCACGCGGTGTATGTATTCCTGCGGGTTTTGGGGCAGCTCGTAGTTAATAACGCAGGCGATTTGCGGGATATCAAGGCCGCGCGCGGCAACGTCTGTGGCGATAAGCACGCGCAGCCCGCCCGCCTTAAAAAGGTTAACCATTTTGCTGCGGTTTTTTTGCGGCATACCGCCGTGTAAAGCGCCCGCGCTGTGGCCGGCTGCCGTCATTTGTTTTTTAATCATTTCCGTGGCAAGCTGCGTGTTGGCAAAAACTAAAATTTGGCCTTTTATTTCGCCTAAAAGCGCGGCAAGTTCTTTTGGTTTTTTTGCGCCCTCGGTGTGTATCACTTCCTGCTTGACGTTGGCGTTGGCGGCGTTTACATTATCTATGGTAACGCGCGCGGGCGCGCTGAGGTAGCTGTGCGCCAGTTTTAAAACGCGTTTTGGATACGTGGCCGAAAACATTAAAGTTTGCTTTTGCGCGGGCAGGTGTTTTATGATCTCTTCTATCTGCTGGATAAAGCCAAGCTCCAGCATTCTGTCCATCTCGTCCCACACGACGCGGGTGAAGGCTTCAGGCTTAAGGCTTTTGCGGGCAATATGGTCGTTAAGCCGGCCGGGGGTGCCCACTACAAAGCGCGGCTTTTTTTTAAGTTTTCTAAGCTGGTCCTGCATATATCTGCCGCCGGTGATAAGCGCGGTTGATATGCCGCTGTTTTGCGCCAAATCGTTAAAAACTTTTTGTATTTGCTGCGCCAGCTCGCGCGTGGGCGCGACTACCAAAACTTTGGCGTTTTCGTCGCGCATGGCCATTATGTCAAATAAAGGTATCGTAAACGCCGCCGTCTTGCCGGAGCCCGTTTGCGCGCTTGCCAGCACGTCTTTGCCTTTTAAAATAAGCGGTATCACTTCGGCCTGCACGGGCGTGGGCCGCAGGTAGCCAAGCTTTTTTACGGCGGCTAAAGTTTTTGGGCTTAAACCTAAAGAATCAAAAGTTTTAGTTGTCATAAGTTATTGTATAAACCTCGCCGCCGCTTTTGAAATTTACTTTATACTGCGCCGAGGGTATTTTTTTGAAAAACGCCACCTTGCCAGCGGCGGTGTTTGGCAATACTTCGGCTTTGTCCGCGCGCGCCGCGCCTTCAAGCCGCGCGCCGTTTTGGGCGGTTATGGTTATATCCGCGTCCATATCAAAATCTAAGATATCGGTTTGCGAGGTATTGGCTATGGTAAAGTAAAAGGCTAAAGTTTCCTCGTCGTAATCAACTAAGGATATAAGCGCGCGCCCGCCCAAAAGCACCGCGCCGCTTTCCAAAATTACCGGTGGCAGGGAGGTTAAAACGGCTTTGCCCCGGTAGGTTGCCTGCGCCTCTATGGCGGCAAAGCGCAGGGTTTTAAGCTGCGGCGCGCGCGCGCAGGCGGCAAGGCTTAATATCAGGGCGAAGATTGTAAGATATTTCATCCGTTTAATTATATAAAATTAGGCGTGGGGGGATTATGAAAAAAGAACTTTTTACCATAGAAGGCATGAGCTGCGCCGCCTGCAGCGCGCGGGTGGAGCGCGGCGTCGCCAAAATGCCGGGCGTTAAAGAGGCCGCCGTAAACCTGCTTGCCGCCGGCATGAGCGTTACCTTTGACCCTGCCAGGGTATCGGCGGGCGACATTATAAAAAAAGTGGAAGATTTGGGGTACGCAGCCGCCATTAAAGAGGCCGGCCAAAGCGGCGTAACAGCGGCGGGTAAAGAGGCGCAAAAGTTTAAAAAGCGGCTTATACTTTCTTTAATATTTTGCGCGCCTTTGTTTTATATCGCCATGGGCCATATGCTGCGCTTGCCGCTGCCCGCCTTTTTGCATGAGGGCGCGCCCGCCAACGCCCGGGCGCAGTTTTTGCTGGCTTTGCCCGTGGTAATTATCAACGGCAATTATTTTAAAAACGGGTTTAAAAATTTGTTTAAATTTGCGCCTAATATGGACAGCCTTATCGCCCTTGGCGCGGGCGCGGCTTTTGCCTACGGCGCGTACGCGGTGTTTTTTGCGCCCGGGCTTGCTTTATATTTTGACTCGGCGGCGATGATAGTTACGCTTATCACTTTAGGCAAATTTTTAGAGGCGCGGGCCAAGGGCAAAACCTCGCAGGCGGTTGCAAAGCTGATGGATTTATCGCCCAAAACCGCCCTGCTTTTACGCGGCGGCGTTGAGGAAATAGCGCCGCTTGAAGAAGTTGGCGCCGGCGACATATTGATAGTAAAAGCCGGCGCGGCCGTGCCCGTAGACGGCGTGATAGAAGAAGGCGCGGCCAGCCTTGACGAAAGCGCGCTTACAGGCGAAAGCCTGCCCGTAGATAAAACCGCCGGCGCAAAAGTTACCGGCGGCACGATTAACACGGCGGGCTATTTTAAAATGCGCGCCACCGCCGTGGGGCAGGCTGCAACGCTGGCGCAAATTATCCGCCTGGTGGAAGAGGCCGCCGCAACCAAAGCGCCCATTGCCAAACTGGCCGATAAAATAAGCGCGGTTTTTGTGCCCGCGGTTATTTTTATCGCGCTTTGCGCGCTGGGTTTTTGGCTTTTAAAAGGCGCGGGGCTTGGCTTTGCGCTTAGCGCGGCGATATCGGTTTTGGTGATTTCCTGCCCGTGCGCTTTGGGGCTTGCAACGCCGACGGCTATAATGGTTGGCGCGGGCCGCGCGGCTGCCGGCGGCATACTGATAAAATCGGCCGCCGCGCTGGAGGCGGCGGGCTCTGCGGGTGTTATTATTTTGGATAAAACCGGCACTATTACCGAGGGCAAACCCGCTGTTGCGGATATCTTGCCCGCCGGCGTTGGCGAAGATGTTTTACTTGGCGCGGCGGCTTCTTTGGAGGCTTTATCGGCGCACCCGCTTGCGCTTGCAATTGTTGCTACGGCGCGCGCAAAAGGCGTTGCGCTTAAAGAAGTAAAAGATTTTAAAATGATACACGGCCAAGGCGTAAGCGGCTTTATGGACGGCGCGCAATGCATTGGCGGCAATGCTGAGATGATGGCTGCTTTTAACGTTGATATCGGCGCGTTAAACGCGCAAGCGCAAGGTTTTGCCGCCGCCGGCAAAATACCGCTTTATTTTGCGCGCGGCGCGCAGCTTTTGGGCGTTATCGCGCTGGCCGACTCTATAAAAAAAGGCAGCGCGGGCGCGGTGGCGCAGCTTAAAAAAATGGGGCTTGAAGTTATTATGATTACCGGCGATAACGCCAAAACCGCGGCGGCTGTTGCCAAACAGGCCGGCATAGAAAACGTGGTTGCCCAAGTACTTGCGGAGGATAAAGAAAAACACGTGCGCGCCTTGCAAGAGCGCGGCAGAGAGGTTATCATGGCCGGCGACGGCGTTAACGACGCGCCCGCCTTGGCCCGCGCCGACGCGGGCATTGCCGTAGGCGCGGGCGCCGATATCGCCATAGAAAGCGCCGACATCGTGCTTGTAAGCGGCGATTTGGCGGCGGTGGCAACGGCGGTAAAACTGAGCCGCGCGGTGGTTTTAAACATCAAACAAAATTTATTTTGGGCGTTTATTTATAATGTTATCGGCATACCGGTTGCGGCCTGCGCCTTGCTTAACCCGATGATAGCCGCCGCGGCGATGAGTTTTAGCTCCGTCTCCGTAGTGCTAAACGCGCTGCGGCTTAGGATTTTTAAGTAAAATCTGCGGCAAGTTTATCGTAGAGTTTGATAACGTCGCGCACAAAAGCCCGCTTTTGCCGGTTGCTGCCCGGGAAGAACGCGCCCTTAAACCCTGCCACGATTATATTTTTAAATTCTTTAGGCGTAAGTTTTATATTGCGCGCTAAAAGCTGCAGTTCTTTGGTTACGTTTGTATTGGACACAAGCCTGTTATCCGTGGCGATGCTTATGGAAAGGCCGCGCTTAATCATTTGCCCCACGGGGTGCGCGCGCACGGATTTGATATCCGGCAGCGTTTGTAAATTGCTTGTGAGGCAAACCTCCACGCCGATGCGCTGGCTGGCGATATAGTCGGACAGCGAGTTAACATAATCCTGCTTACCGGTAACTTTTTTATCTTTAATCATTTGCGCGGCAAACATATGCGTGCCGTGGCCTATGCGGTTGGCGTAGCATTCGGTAATGGCCTGGAAGATAGACTCCGGCCCGTAAGCCTCGCCGCTGTGGACGGTTTTGCGTAAGAAATGTTTGTGCGCGTAGCGGAAGGCCGCGGCGTGGTCTTGCGCGGGGTAGCCGGCTTCCTCGCCGGCTAAATCAAAGCCCACTACGGGCAGTTTTTCTTCTTTAGCCAGCTTTACGGCGGTGCGGGCAAGTTCCAGGGAGGCGATGGCAAAAACTTCGTCCTTGGGAGATTGGCCTAGCGCCTCTGTCAAATTTTTGTAATAGGGTGACGTATGCTTGTTAAAACTGCGCATGGCGCACGCTATAATGCCAAAGTGGAAAGGCACATCCTTACCCGTTTTTACGGCGGCGGTTTGGTTGTGCCGCGCTGCCGCTTTTTTAAGGCCGCGCGCCACGGCGCGCACGGATTGCTGCGCGGATAAGTTGGCATTGGCGTGCAGTTGGGGGGCAAAGCGCGCCTCAAGGTAGCGCACGCCTTCTGCTATGGCGTCTTGGCCGAGTTCAAAGGCAATGCGCTCTATATTTTCGGCCCGCTGCATGACGGCGGTGGTATAGTTAAAGCCTTGCAAATACTCGGGCAGGGATTTATATTTGTTCTTAAAAACTTTTTGCCGCAGGCCGGCTTCCGTGTAGGCGGGCAGGGCGACCCCCTCTTTTTTAGCCAGTTCTATCAAGGTGGAAAGCCGCAGCGAGCCGTCAATATGGCAATGCAAATCGGCCTTGGGTATTTTTTTGATGAAATCGGGGTTTATTTTTGTCATAGGCTCCTCTGCCGCGCCGCAGAGTGCGCAGTATTGAGAGCAATACTCTCCGTTTATATTTTAACAAAAAACCCGTATATCAGGGAGTTTGCAGGAAGTTATTATATTTTTATCTC
>JAISVV010000087.1 GCA_031271365.1 Elusimicrobiota bacterium
ATTTTTTAAAGTTATCGATTTTAGGGTCCACGCACACCGGTATTTTGGCGGCGCGGCAGGCGGCTATTATATCGTGGATATTGTGGTCGGACAGCATACCTTTGCCGTAGTCGCTCATCACCACGCCTTTGGCCGTTTTTAGCGCGGCTTTAAAATTTTGCATGCACGCCCTTGATACCGCTGGTGAAATTTTTTCCTTACTCTCCCTGTCTACGCGCACCACCTGCTGGCGCTGGGCTATGATACGCACTTTTTGCGTTGTGGGCCGCTCTTCGTCGGTAACCATTTTGGCGGTGTTAACGCCTTGTTTTTTAAGAAAAGTTTTTAAAACGCCGCCTTTAATGTCCTCGCCGGTAACGGATATTAAAACCGGCCTTGCGCCCAAAGCCGCAAGGTTTACCGCCACATTGCCCGCGCCGCCGGCAACGTAATCCTCGCGCTCTACGTTAACTACGGGCACCGGCGCCTCCGGCGAGATGCGCGTAACGGAGCCTTTTATGCTGTGGTCCAGCATAACGTCGCCGATTACAACGATTTCTTTGCCTTTAAAACAATCTATTATCTTTAATAAATGCGCGGTATTATCTTTCATAAATCAGCCTCTTTTATACTCCGTCAGCTCGGCGTGTACGCTGCCGATAAAAACCTCCGCCGTCATTTTGACGGGCATTTTATACTCGTCGTCGGTAAGCCACACTTTAAGGCTTTTGCCTTTGGATACAAAAATACCCTCGCCGGCTATAAACGGCTCTACCAAAATACAATCAAATTTGCCGGCTTTTACTTTTATGCTTTCTTTGCCGTGTACTATAACCTTCAGGGGGTATTGTTTGCTTGTGTTAACTATATCAAAATAAACCTCGCCTTTCAAAGGCAGGGGCTCATTGCGCACATAGTAAAGGGCGGAAAGCATATCCCAAATTTTATCGCCGGTAAACCGGCCGCCGTAACTTTCAAGATTGCCTTTGTTGTTTAGCTTATGCACCAAAAAATCGTGGGTTTTATAGTTAAATTTAAGCCATTCGTCGCGCTTGTAGCGGCCCTCGCGCACGCTTTGCCAGTAGCCAAGCGACCTGTCCAACGCGCCCGATACCCAGGAAACATTAATATCGCGCACCTTAAAAACGCGGTCTATGACGGAGTAGGATTGGGCGTAAGTTTCCACCGCGAAGGCGGGGCCTTCTTCGGTTTGCACTATTTTATCGGTTTTTATCTCCGCCTCGCCCGCGGTGATGAAAGACCACCCCACTTTAAACTTTAAACTTTCCCCAAACCAATTAGGCTTTACGCCGGCGTAGCCCGCCGTTATATCGGGCGCGGCGTACCACGGGTGGGTCAGGCGGCCGTCCTGGGAGTAGAGCAGCGGTTCTTCTTGGGCGGTTGTTTCGGCGGTAATGACGGGCGCTTGTTTTGGGCTTTCGCCCGCTTTGCTCCCGCCGCTTCTGTCATCGCTTGCCGGCGTTTGCGCGGCCTGCTCCCCCGTCGGCGCAGAGGGCGCTTCCTCTTGCGGCGCGGGCGGCGCAGTTACAACGGCTTGGCGATGCCAGGGCTTGGCCGCGCAGCCTAAAACAAAAAGCGCAAACAAAAGGGCGGCTAAATATTTTTGCATAAAACTTTCCCTATGTGTTTGGCGGCGTAGTAAATATCGGCGCATACTTTGCCGGCGCCTAAGTTTTTGCCGTATTTTTTTTGCTGCGCGCGCCCGTTGCCGGTTAAAACCAAAACGCTTTGCATACCGATGTTGCGGCTAAAATCAATATCGCTTTTTTTATCGCCAACCACAAAAGAGCGCGCCGCGTCAATCTTGTATTTTTTAATAATATCAAGCCCCATTTGCGGCGCCGGTTTGCGGCAGCCGCACGGGGTATCTGGCGCGTGCGGGCAATAATAAACGGCTTGCACTTTGGCGGCTTTGCTTAAAAGCCGCAGCATTTTGGCGTTGACGGCCTCAACCTCGGCCTTGCCGAAATAGCCGCGGCCTACGCCCGATTGGTTTGAAACGATAAAAATTTTAAAACCCGCTTTCTTAAACAATGCCAGGGCTTTTAGGGTGTTTTTATAAAGTTTAACGCCGCGCGGGGAGGCCAGATAAACGCCCGGTTTTTCTTTTATTACGGTGCCGTCTCTGTCCAGTAAAACAGCTTTATTCATGGCTTTTACCCTCTTGCGCGTCCATTATTTTTTTCACGCGCGCTTCGCGCTTCCAGCGGTTGTGGGCCCAAAGCCAGCTGGAGGGATTTTCTTTTATCCAGCTTTCGTATTCTTGGTAAAGTTTTGCTGTAAGCGCGGTTACGGCTTCGTCGGAATAAGGCGTATCTCCGGGTAAAATAGGCGCTTGGGCGGTTATGATAAGTTTGCCGCCTTCCCTGCGGCTTTTAACCGGAAATATCGGCAAACGCAGCTTTAAAGCCAAAACGGCAGACATCGGCGGCACCTCGGCAGGGCGGCCCAAAAAATTCATGTATAAAGAGGAGGTGGTGATAACGCTCTGGTCGCTCAAAATGCCTATCATATAGCCTTTTTTAAGCAATTTAAAGCTGGAAAAAAACGGATTGTACGAGTTTACCATAACCGAACCCGTGGAAACGCGCATTTTAGTAAGTTCGGCGTCAACATACTTGTTGGCCTGCGGGCGGGCGACAAAGGCCATTTTGTCAAAAATATAGCCGGCGGCAAGGCCCAAAACTTCCCAGTTATTAAAATGGCCTATATGCAAAACGCCGCCTTTGCCGGCGCGGTTGTAGGCAAGCACTTCTTCAAA
>JAISVV010000144.1 GCA_031271365.1 Elusimicrobiota bacterium
TTTTTTGTTTAAGAAAGTGGAAGATAATTTGCCGCTTTTCCTTCTTATCTGCGGCGCGGCGGCCGTTACCGCGGCGGGTATTTGGCACCGCGGGCTTGTTTTGCACGCCCTGCGCGAGCCGCTGCACATCTGCCTTGTGGTTTTGATATTGGGGTTTATTTTTAAAAAATTCAGCGCCAGGCTGGCGGGCGCGGCTGCAGGGTGCGTCAATAAATTTGGCATTAAAGCCACGCTGGCGGGCATAGTTATAATAATAAGCCTTGCTTCAAGCATTATTACCGCTATACTTGCGGCTTTGCTGCTGAGCGAAGTTTCCACCATGCTGTGCATTACCCGCCGCCAGCGCGTTAAATTTATTGTTTACGCCTGTTTTGCCATAAGCGCGGGCGCCGTGCTTACCCCGATAGGCGAGCCGCTTGCCACTATCGTTATCTCTAAACTAAGCGGCGCGCCGTATTACGCGGGCGAGTTTTTTTTGCTTAAACTTTTATGGCCGTATGTATTTTCTATCATAGCGATAATGGCCGCTTTGGCTTATAAAATAACCGACGAACAAACCGATTCCCCCGCGTGTCCGCGCGCGGTAGCGCTTACCGATAACGCCGACGTTATAAAACGCGCGGCAAAAGTTTATATTTTTGTGGCCGCCTTGGTTTTGCTTGGCGCCGCTTTAGGCCCCGGCGCGCAGGAAATTATACTGCGCCTCAGCGCGCGGCAAATTTACTGGGTAAACCTAAGCGCCGCCGCGCTTGATAACGCCACCGTGGCCGCCATAGCCGCGGGCCCGCATCTGCCGCCGAAAACGCTGGTTTATTTACTGGTAAGCCTTATAATAAGCGGCGGGCTGCTGGTGCCGGGCAATATACCAAATATAATATCGGCGGCAAAACTAAAAATAAGCGCGAAAGAATGGGCGCGCGAAGGCGTGTTTTTGGGTTTGGCGCTTTTTGCGTTTTATTTTGCGGTTTTAAGCGTTTACTACGAAGTTTTTGCGCGCGCTCAGTAGCAATTTTTATTACTTTTGCCCCGGCTTTGCCCGCTTAGCTGTATGGTTGCGTGCTCTATGCCCGTATTGTCAAAAATAAGTTTTTTGAGAGCGCAAAGCAGGGCGTCCCTGTCGGTATTTTGCTCTGCCTCTACAGCGGCCGTAAAGATTAAGAAAGAAGAAGAAATGCTCCATATGTGGATATCTTCAACTTCTTTAACGCCTTTTGTATTTTTGATTTTAGCTTTAAGCCCGTCAATATTTATATGCGCGGGCGCGCCTTCTAAAAGTATGTTTACGCTTTCTGCAAATATTTTCCATGCGCTGTAAAAAATTAAGGCGGCCATTATTATGCTTATAAGCGGGTCGGCCGCGTACCACCCGAAAAAGTATATTAACGCCGCCGCAATTATAACGCCCGCGGAGCCCAGCAAATCCCCCAAAACGTGCAGCATTGCGCTTTTTACGTTGAGGTTTTCTTTATGTTCGCCGCCTCTTAAAATAAACAAAACCGCAATATTTACCAATAAGCCCGCCGCGGCGATAAAAAACATCGGGCCGCTTAATACCGGCGCGGGGTTTTGTATGCGCGCTATTGCCTCTTTAAGGATAAAAACCGCTATTAAAAAAATTGTAAGCGCGTTAAAGAAAGCGGCCAAAACTTCAAACCTTTTAAAGCCGTAGGTTTTGGCTTTCGTCGCGGCGCGCCGGCCGGCAATAACGGCGCAAAGGCTAAGGCCCAGGGCAAAGGCGTCGCTTAGCATATGCCCCGCGTCGGACAGCAGGGCCAAGCTGCCCGAAATCAGGCCGCCGGCAACCTCCAGGGCCATAAACGCGGTTATTAAAATAAAACTTACCGACAGGGCCCTTTTGCCCGCGCCCGCGCCGTGGCTGCGCGCGCGGCGGCGGTGTTCGCGCTCGCTTTCGCGCGGCTGCGCATGATTGTGTTTATGAAAGTCTGCTTCCATTTCCCTATTTTATAAAAATACGGGGCGTTTTAAAGAAAGAGGTTTGCGATATTATAAAAGTTAGCTTATCTAACATTAGCATATTGGTGCAGCGTGGCCGGTTTGCAAAGAGGGTTTTCACGTAAAAACTTTTTTGGCGGCCGCTAAAAAGTTTTCATGTGAAAACTGCTTATATTTTCATTTCGGGTTAAACAAGGGGCTATACTGATGATATTGCCGCGCTTTTGGCTTGTAAGGAGAGGCATAGGGCCCCCATAAATCTTTATTCCCATCGTATAACTTGACTTGCAGCCTCTTTTTTATATTTAATATTACTACAAGACTATTTATCCACGGAGTAATAATGGGCGAAATTGTATGCGTCGCAAACCAAAAAGGCGGCGTCGGCAAGACGACGACATCCGTCAATTTGGCTTATGCTCTTGCCCTTTTGGGGCAGGAGGTTCTTATTGTTGATTTTGACCCTCAAAGCAATGCCAGTTCCGGCTTGGGCATTACCTTGAAAGACGGGGAAAAATCTATCTATAATTTACTTACCAAAACGGCTGTTTTTAAGGATGTTGTCCGCCAAACCAGCCACGAACTTTTAGATATACTTCCCGCCAGCAAAGACCTTGCCGGGGCGGAAGTAGAACTGGTTAATATTAACGGCAGGGAAAAGGTGCTTAAGGAAGCCCTTTCCACCATTAAAAAGATGTACAGCTATATAATTATTGATTGCCCGCCTTCCTTAAGTTTGTTGACGATTAATGCTTTAGTCGCCGCCGACAGCGTTATAACGCCGGTACAATGCGAATATTATGCCATGGAAGGCCTTGCCCATTTTATTAATACCACCGGCAAGGTAAAGCAATTTTTAAGCCCGCAAATCAGGATTGACGGCGGCGTTCTTACCATGTACGACGCGCGTATGAATCTTGCCAATCAGGTTAAAGATGAAATATCCCGCTTTTACGGGGACAGAGTATATAAAACTCCTATACCGCGCAATATCCGCCTGGCGGAAGCGCCCAGCTTTGGCCAAAGTATTTTTGAGTACGACCCTTCCTGCCGCGGCGCTAAGGCTTATATAGATTTGGCGGTAGAGTTTCTTACGCGGCGCGGAGCAAAACCCGAAGCCTATAAAGACCCGCAAACAGCCGTAGGCGCGGTCAACTTTGATTTTGGAGGATAATTATATATGCGACAATCATTAGGCAGAGGTTTAGACGCTTTATTGGGCGGGCAAATGCCCCCCGGCGCCACCGGCAAAGCCGGTATGCAAAAGATATCTTTAGATAAAATCATCCCCAACCGCTACCAGCCGCGCAAAGTGTTTAAAGAAGAAAGTTTGCAAGAGTTGGCGCAATCTATTAAGCAGCACGGGCTTACGCAGCCGGTAGTTGTGGTATATGACGGCGGGCTGGATAAATACGAGCTTGTGGTAGGCGAACGCCGCTTTAGAGCCACCGAATTAGCCGGCTTTACCGAAATTGACGCTATAGTGCACAATAAGCTCGACGACAAACAAATGTGCGCGCTTGCCCTTATAGAAAATATCCAAAGGGAAGACCTTAACCCCATAGAAACCGCCCTTGGCTATAAAAGCCTTATGCAAAAGTTTATGGTCTCCCAGACAGAGTTGGGCGAATATTGTGGTAAAAGCAAGGCTGCTATCTCTAATTCTTTAAGGCTGCTTTCGCTGGAAGAGCATATACAAAAATCAATAGAAAGCGGCGATTTAACCGAAGGCCACGGCCGCGCGCTGCTTATGGTGCCGGATATGCACAAGCGCGACGCGCTGTTTAAGCGGATACTGGGTAATAAAATGTCCGTCCGTCAGGCGGAAGACGCCGCCAGAGAAGCCTTATCCCCCAAACAAAAAATTAAAAAAGCCAAAAGCCCCGATACCGCCGCCTTCGAGCAAAGCCTGGAAGAGGCCCTCGGCACCAAAGTCGAAGTGCGCCAGGGCGCAAAATCCGGCAGGGGGACATTGATTGTGCACTATAACACCAATGACCAGCTGGACATGATAGCCGAAAGGCTAAAAAGCAAAATGCTTTAAAGCCAAAACAACAGCATTACGCCCCCCTTGCCAGTTTTTTAAGGGGGGTTTTTATTTTGAAAAATACTTTTTTGATTTTAAACAGAACAGCCTGCGGGGCCGGTCTTTTACAAAAAGTTTTCATGTGAAAACTTTTTGAAGCCCGCAGTAACATTTTTGGAGCCTATTTTAATAATTAGGGCTTTTTTGCAAGGGAGTTATCGTCGGGGCTTTTAATAATTAAACAAAACACGGGCTATTTTTAATTTATTTTGGCTTTTAAGGTGTTTGTATATCTTTTTATAAAAACGGCTAAAAAACGCGTTTTTAGCGAAAAATAGGATTTTTTAAGGGCTTTAGCCCTTTTTGCCCATAAATGTTAGTCTAACTAACTTTTATAAAAATAATAAATAACTTTTTTGCAAACAAAGGCATATAAGCCCCTCCCATTGCGCAGGCTGTCTCTTCTTTGCTAAAAGGAAAACCGCGCCCGGGGAAGAGCGCCCGCCGCCTGCGCATTAGAGGCGACCTTATAAAAACACCCTCTACACCGGCAGCATTAAAAGTTTTAGTACACGCCTACGCCGGAAGGAAAGATATAAAAACAGCCGCTACGCCGGCGGCCTTAAAAGTTAATAAATATCCCCCGGCAAGGCCGGGGGTTTTTCACAAACGGGCATAGCTCTTCTCTACTAGCCACGCTTAAAAAGCGTTTTAACAGCCTGTCGCACGCGTCCATCAGGCTTACTAAACGGGTTTTCGTCAAAAGGCAACAAATCACCCAGTTTCTCTTCCTTGAGTTGATTGCCGATATATTCTGATATCTTCTGCGCGTTTTTCCCCGCAGTATCAACATAATACCCACGGCACCATTTTATCAAAAGGAGTTTTTTATCCGCCTTATCGCTAAAACCTATACGGAACCCCCAGCCCAGATGGGGGTTTTCAAAGATACAAAAAGCCCTCCGGCGCATAACGCCGGAGGGCCGCACAAATACAGATTCTATTTTTTCAGGCTTAGATATCCCATAAGGCGGTAGATAAGTTTGGCGACGTTAAACTCGCTTATCGGGTTGCCTTTAAGGGGCGCGGTTTCCACCACGTCCACGGCTGCCACTTTTTTGTTTTGACACACGGCTTTAAAAAGCGCCAGGGCCTCGTACCACATAAAACCGCCGGGCTGCGGCGTGCCGGTGCCGGGGATAATGCTGGGGTCAAAGCCGTCTACGTCAATTGTCATATAGACGATATCGCCCAGCTCCTTAAGCACGTTTTTGATAAGTTTTTTATTATCCAGATTTTCGTGCATCAGGAAGGTGCGCACATTGCCTTTGTTTATATACTGCTTTTCGTCGGCGCCTACGCTGCGTATGCCAACCTGCACCACTTTTACCTTGCGCGACGCCGGATACAAAGCGCAAGCGTGAGAGCG